>JBFYOQ010000263.1:0-3738 GCA_041303735.1 Mycobacterium sp. | reverse complement strand
AAGCCCTCCAAGGCGGGCCCCAACCGCCCCGCCGCGATCGCGGACCCCCGGCTTCTCCGCGGGCTGATCAGCGGCACCCGGATTCTCGCGCCGCGGGGGGGGGTGGTGATCCTGTGGGTGGCGATGGCCATCGCCACCCACGAGGTGGTCAAGCGGTTGCGCGAGGCGGGGTACTCGATCCCGCTCATCCCGCTGCTTCTCGGCGGGCAGGCGATGATCTGGCTGACCTGGCCGTTCGGCGCCGCCGGCGCGTTGGGTGCCTACGGCGGGACGGTGCTGGTCTGCCTGATCTGGCGGCTGCTGAGCCAGGGCTTGGGCAGCCAGCCGGTCAACTACCTGCGCGACGTCGCCGTCACCCTCTTCGTAGCCACCTGGATCCCGCTCTTCGCCGCCTTCGGCGCGCTCCTGGTCTACCCGGAGGACGGTGCGGCGCGGGTGTTCGCGTTCATGGTCACCGTGGCGTTCTCCGATATCGGCGGTTACGCGGCCGGTGTGCTGTTCGGCAAGCACCGCATGGTCCCGGCGATCAGCCCGAAGAAGTCGTGGGAGGGTCTGGCGGGTTCACTGCTGTGCGGCGTGGGCGCGGCCGTGCTGGCGGTGGTCTTCCTGCTGCACCAGCCGTGGTGGGTAGGGGTGCCGCTGGGCCTGATGCTCGTCGTCACCGCGACGCTGGGCGATCTGGTCGAGTCACAGGTCAAACGCGACCTCGGCATCAAGGACATGGGCACCCTGCTGCCCGGCCACGGGGGGCTGATGGACCGCATCGACGGCGCGCTGCCATCGGCGGTCGCCACCTGGATCGTCCTGTCCCTGTTGGCCTGATCGCCAGAAGACGCCGTGAGCCAACAACTGATCTTCGAAGCGCCCCGGCGGGGGCTGCCCCCGCCGCACTTCGCCGACCTCGACGCCGCGGCGCGAACAGCCGCCGTCGTCAAGCTGGGCCTGCCGGCGTTTCGGGCCAAGCAGCTGGCGGCGCAGTACTACGGCCGCCTGGTCGCCGACCCGCAGCAGATGACCGACCTTCCCGCGGGCGTTCGCGACGCGGTGGCAGCCGCGCTGTTCCCACCGCTGCTGTCGGTGGTGCGCGAAGTGGCCTGCGACGCCGGTGAGACGCGAAAGACGTTGTGGCGCGGCAATGACGGCGCCACCTTCGAGTCGGTGCTGATGCGCTACCCCGATCGCAACACCGTCTGCATCTCATCGCAGGCCGGCTGCGGGATGGCCTGCCCGTTCTGCGCCACCGGGCAGGGCGGGCTCACCCGCAACCTCAGCACCGCGGAGATTCTCGAGCAGATCCGCGCGGCCGCCGTCAGCCTGCGCGACGACGGCGGCGGATCAGCGGGCGACCGGTTGTCCAACGTCGTGTTCATGGGCATGGGGGAGCCGCTGGCCAACTACTCCCGGGTGGTCGCCGCGGTGTCACGCATCATCGCCGCACCACCGAACGGGTTCGGCATCTCGGCGCGGTCGGTGACGGTGTCGACGGTCGGTCTGGCCCCGGCCATCCGCAAGCTCGCCGATGAACGTCTCGGCGTCACTCTCGCGCTGTCACTGCACGCCCCCGACGACGAACTGCGCAACACGCTGGTGCCGGTCAACAATCGGTGGGACCTCGCCGAAGTGCTCGACGCGGCCCGGTACTACGCGCAGACCACCGGACGCCGGGTGTCCATCGAGTACGCCCTGATCCGAGACGTCAACGATCACCCCTGGCGGGCCGATCTGCTGGGAGCGACCCTGCACCGGGTGCTGGGGCCGTTGGCGCACGTGAATCTGATCCCGCTCAACCCGACACCGGGAAGTCAGTGGGACGCCAGCCCGAAGGCGGCGCAACGTGAGTTCGTCCGGCGGGTGCAGGCTCAGGGCGTGACGTGCACGGTCCGCGACACCCGCGGCCGCGAGATCGCGGCCGCGTGCGGCCAATTGGCCGCCGACGGCGGCTGAGGAAAGCGGCTGGGGGAAAAGACTCAGCGCATCCAGCCGCGGCGGCGCAGCCACCAGTCGCGGATCATGACCACGGCGATCAGCGCGGCGGTGGCGCCCAGGAACCAGTCCTCCACGTGGCCGACATGGTTGCCGTGCAGCATGCCGAGCAGGAACACGATGATGAAGATGCCCAGGGCGTACCAGGTGCGACGGGTGATGTTGCTCCAGCCCCAGTCGGCCGACGGCACATCGGCCTGGTCGACCTCGGTGTAGCGCTCCACTTCGGTGCCGGCCATCGGGCTCTCCTCACGTCGACCTCACTCCAACGGTGCCCATTTTGTCACACCCGCGTCAGCCGATCAGCCCGTACCGGCGCAACGCCTCGGTGCGTTCGGCGGCGTGGTCGACGATCGGGTCGGGGTAATCGGCCGGCCGGCCCGCCTTGAGCCGGTGCACATCGGCGGTATCGGCCAGTTCGGGCACCCAACGCCGCACATAGTCGCCCGCCGGGTCGAACTTCTCGCCCTGGGCGATGGGGTTGAACACCCGGAAGTACGGGGCGGCGTCGGTGCCGGTGCCCGCGCACCACTGCCAGCCGTGCTGGTTGCTGGCCATGTCGGCGTCCACCAGCTGATCGAGGAACCAGCGCGCCCCCCACTGCCACGGCAGGTGCAGATCCTTGACCAGAAACGACGCCACGATCATCCGCACCCTGTTGTGCATGAAGCCGGTACTGGAGAGTTGGCGCATCCCCGCGTCGACGATCGGGAAGCCGGTGCGGCCCTGCTTCCACGCCTGCAACGCCGCCCGCGCGCCCGCGTCGGTGTCGACGTCGATCGCGTCGAACTTGGGGTTCCAGTTCTGCCAGGCGCTGGCCGGCCACTGGTGCAGCACCGATGCATAGAAGTCGCGGAACGCCAGTTCCCGAAGGTAAGCGTCGTGTCCGTCGGTGCCCGAACTCAGGTCGGCGGCCAGCGTGCGCGGGTGGATGGTGCCGAACTTCAGGTGCGCCGACATCCGGCTGGTGCCGGGTTTGTCCGGACGGTTACGGTCCTGCTCGTAGCCGCTGATCCCATCCGCGAGGAACTCCGCCCAGCGCTGCAGCGCCGCGGTCTCACCGGCTGGAAAGTCCAGTCCGACACCGGGATCGGGAGCGTCCACCTGTTGTGGCAGATCCGGCACGGCAGACGGGTCGATCCAGCTGACGGCGGCCGGTCCGGACTTCGCCGGTGCGCGCCAGCCGACCTCACGCCACCGCCGGAAGAACGGGGTGAAGACCTTGTAGGGGGTGCCGTCGTCCTTGGTGACACGGCCCGGTGACACCAGATAGGGCGACCCGGTCGCCGACAGGCCGACCCCATGGGACTCCAGGGCCGCACCCACGGCGGTGTCGCGGCGCACCCCGAACGGGCTGAAGTCGGCGGAGGTGTGCACGGCGGTGGCACCGGTCGCCGCGCAGATCCGTGGCAGGACGTCCTCCGGTCTGCCGCGGGTGATCAGCAGCCGTCCGTCGAGGGAAGATGTGAGTTCGCGCAGCGAGTCGCCCAGAAACTGCAACCTGGGTGCCCCGGCGGACGCTTCCAGCCGCGGGTCGAGGACGAAACAGGCCAGCACCTCGGCGCCGCCGGTGCCGGCTTCGAGCATCGGGGGAAGATCGCGCAGCCGAAGATCGCGGCGCAACCACAGCACGGTTGGGGGCATGGCGATCATGGTGCCCTAGGGGAGCCGACCGCGGCGGCGATGGGGGCCCCGGCCAGCGACAGCCCCGTCGCGGCCACTATTGCGGTGGCGGCGATGGCCCGGGGTGTAAAC
>JBFYOQ010000262.1:0-6384 GCA_041303735.1 Mycobacterium sp. | reverse complement strand
GCCGACCAGCTCCATCAGCGGGGCGTCCTCGTCACCATCAGCGTAGAAGTAACTGCGCGAGAGTTCGACGCCGCGGCCGCGGCAGAAGTCCTGCACCGCAGACGCTTTGCGCACACCCCAGACGATCGGGCGGTTCACCCGCCCGGTGAGTAAACCGCGGGCGTCGATCTCGAAGGTGTTGCAGACGACGTCGCCGATACCGAGTGCCCGGGCCACCGGCTCGGCGTGGATGGACAACGCCGACGAGCTCACCAGAAGGGTGTGGCCGCGGTCCCGGTGCGCGTCGACGACGCGCTGCATCAGCGGGTAGACCTTGTGCACCACCTGGTCGGAGAAGATGCGCCGGGCAGTCTCGTCGAGTTCGGCCAGCGAGTCACCGCGCAGGTAGGTCGCGCCCCTGGTCAGCAGCCGGTCGAACTGCATACGGCCCAGCCGGTAGCGCACCGTCGCCTCGATGACGCCGAGGATCTCACCGGGGCTGGCCTGCCGCCGGCGGATCCGATCGCCGGCGTGCGAGACAGCGGTGTACCCGGCGACCAGGGTGCCGTCGAGGTCGAAGAAGGCCCCAATCTCCGGCCCGCCGGGACCCGCGGCGATCTGGGCCAGCGGATCACCGGCCGACATGGGCGCCCCGGCTGGCGGCCTCGAGTTCATCCTCGTAGGCGCCCTCGTCGCGGCCCAGCGCGATGGTGGCCGCTGCCATGGCGGCCATCGCCGCGCCCAGTGCCACCGCGCGCGGTGTGCTCACCACGAGATGTTCGCCGAGCACCACCTGCCCGAGGGCGACCGCGACAACCGGTTCCAGCACCAACATGGCCGGCACCGATGCGCTCAGCGAACCGGCGTGGAACGCCGACTGCTGCAGCAGGGTGGCCGCGACACCGGTCACGACCAGGGCGTAGGTGACCGGCGAGGCAATAGCCCGGCCGACGCCGTCGGTGGTGAGGATGTGCGTGCCGATCTTGGTCAGCACCGCCACCACACCGAACAGCACGCCAACCGGGAGTGCCAACAGGATGGCACGGCGCCAGTCCGAGAACCGCGCGGCGGCAACCAGGCATACCGCGACGCACACGATGCTCAGCCCGGCGACCGCGACGGCGGGGACCACGGTCCCCTCATAGTCGCCCGGCGCGGTGCGTGCTAGTGAGACGAACGCCGCCAGCGCCACGGTGAGCAGGGTGGCCCAGCCCCACTCGGCGCGGGTGACCCGCCGGTGTGACACCCGCGCGCTCAGCGGCAGGGCGAATAGCAGAGCCGCCACCAGCAGTGGGGCGACGAGCAGCAACGAGCCGTAGGCCAGCGCCACGGCGTAGAACAGATACCCGATGACCGCGGCGCCGGTGCCGGCCCACCACAGCGGACGGCGCAGCAGCGTCTTGAGCATCAGCGTGCTGACGCCCCGATCCGGCGGCACGTCCATCGTCGCCCGCTGACGCACCACGATCCCGATCGCGGTGAACAGCGAGCCGACCAGGGCGGCAGCCACCACAAGGGCCTTCTCAAGCACTATCCGTCCTTCCGCCTGCGCTTCGAGGGTAGGCGTCAGCGCACCGGAACCACCACCGGCGCGCTGTTGTGTCCGGTGACCCGCACCCATGCCGGTGCGGGGGCGCCCCCCGGCGCGCGGCCCCGCACCTCGACTGTCTCGCCGGGAAACACCGTGACGTAATTGTCGTCGTACTCGATGGGCAGGATCTCATCGGCTGTCTCGGGCCTCCCGGATGCGGCGAGCAACTCGGCCCGCTGGAAGAAAGCGACCCGGGGTGTCGGGTTGTGCAGCCGGATGCTCACCGCACCGTCATCGGCGGGGCGTGCCGTGACATCGAGGGCTGCTTTGGGCATGACCGCCAGGGCGGTCATATCGGCCCAACTGACCTGTTTGGTGTCGAATGCGGCGTCGTTGGACGGCGGACCGAGGTCGTCGGGCCGCTGCGACTGCCAGTAGACGTTCTCGGCGAGCACCGCGCCGGCACCATCGAGCAGTTCACAGCGGACGAAGAACACCGGGGAGTCGGCGGGGCCCGGCGCCAGCGTCAGTGCCGGTGCCGCGGCCCCGGCATCGACGTCAATGCCGTCGGCGACGCGGTCCTCACGCAACCTGCCGCCGAGGTCGTAGACCCGGACCCGCACGCGCAGATCGCTTTTCGCCTCCGGGCTCTGGTTGACCACGGTCACTTTGCCCTGGCGGCGGTCGCCGGTGGCGTAGGAGTCGAACACCACCGACAGCGGGCGGAGCCCCTTCTTGGCGCCGTAGTAGGCGCCGCCGGGCCGCAGGTAGTAGTCGAAGATGTTGCCGAAGAACGACGGCCAATGACTGTTGAGCATCCAGTAGACGGTCATCTTGTGCGTGTCCCACCCGCCGGCGGCGAAGGACTCGAACTGTGCCCGGGTGGACTCGTAGTGCGCCAGTTGGGCCTTGTCGGCGAACATCTGGGCGTTGGTCGACAAGCCGTAGCGCCGGTCGATCACCCGCCGGACGTTGGTCAGGGTGGAGTTCTGCTGGTTGGCGCCGGCGTGGAAGTACCAGGTGTCGTTGATCGGCCACAGCTTCTCCGGCGGGATGAACGTGCGCAGGCTGGCGTACGGCGGGATGTGCTCGTTGTCGCCCTGTTCGGCCGATGCGCCGCGGGCGGCCGGATAGCGTCCGGAGAACCAGTAGGTGGGCGGGCGCCAGCTGTACGGCCCGGCCATCTGGATGCCATCCCACAGCGGCTTGCCGTCTGGGCCGCGGGAGAACGCCGACACCGTATCGACGACGGCGTTCTGCCAGTGCGCATCCTCGAGGACCCGGCGGTAGATGGCGAGCACCTCATCAGGGGGGCGTCCGTCGCTGCCGTTGGCCCAGACGAACACCGAGGCGTGCGGCCGCAGCATCTCGATCTGTGAACGCATACTCTCCTGCGCCACGCGGCGGTCTTCGGCGTCCCACTGCTGCCAGCGTTCCCACTGGTTGCAGCACATCCAGCCGTACATCAGCGGGATCCCCATCTCGTCGGCCATCTCGACGAACCGCTCCGAGGCGATCTTGGACTCCAGGCGAAGCATGTTCAGACCGAGGTCTTTGACGTAGCGCAGGATCGCGGCGTCGCGGTCGGGGTCATAGGTGTACAGCAGATCCGGGGTGTAGGTGGCGCCGCGGACCAGGAAGTCGCGGCCGTTAACCTTCAGGTAGAAGTCGCCGCCGTCATCTCTGAGGACCGGGCCGTCCGTATCGCGGCCGGCGGTGACGGTTCGGATCCCGAAACGCAGGGATCGCGAGGTGGTGACGGTGCGGCCCTCGCTGAAATCAAGGCGCAGGCCGTACAGGGCCGGATCACCCATGGTGTGGGGCCACCACAGATCCGGATCCGCGACGGTGAGCTGGACGAAATCGGATGGGCGCAAGGAAATCTCGCGACGCTCGCGCGGACCCAGCGAAACCGGTGCCGCGACGGTGACGGTGGGTCGGGCCGGCCGCGTGATGGTGGCGGTCAGCACCCCGCGCACCGGTTCGTCGGTGTCGTTGCGCACCTCGGAGTGGACGGTCAGCCGGGCGCTGCCAAGATCGGGCAGCGGCAGTTCGGTATTGACCGAGGACGGGCCGATGTCCACCGCGCCGAACGCCCTCAGCCGCACGGGCTTGAAGATGCCCGCATTGCGGTCGGGTACGAAGGAGATACCGCTGCCGGGACTCGCGCCGGTGGCCTGGTAACCCGGGTCAGTGCCCGTGGCCTGGTAACCCAGATATCGCCAGTTAATCCAGTCGAACCAGCTGTCGGCGAGCTCCACGCCGTCGACATCCTGGATGGCGCGCTCCGGGGTGACCTTGACCGCCAGGGTGTTGCGCGCTCCGGCGATGATCCGCCCGGTGACGTCGAGATCGTGGGCGTTGTACATGCCGACGATCTCGCGGCTGTCGGCGATGCGGTGGCCGTTGAGCCAGATGTCGGCCCGGTAGTTGATACCGGGGAAGTCCAGCCGGTAGGTGCGCAGACCCGCTGGCGCGGTGAACGTGGTGCGGTACCACCAGTCCTGTTTGTACAGATCCTGGGGAACCTCGGTCAGCAGGTTCTTGCCGTAGTAAAGGTTCGGATACACCCCGGCGGCCTGCAGGATGCCCAGCACGGTGCCCGGCATGCGGCGCACCGGCACCCAGGTCGAGTCGTCATAGCCGGCGGCGGAGACCGCCGCCCCGCCGGCGGTCACCGTGCGCGCCGAACTCAGCCGCCACCCGTCGGCCAGCACGGTGTCCGTGGCGGCGGGCGATGACGGGGCCGGCGGCAGCGAACGGAAGTCCGCGGCGCACAGCACCAGCGCGATGATGGCGAAGATCGCCAGCATCCGCTTCGCCACGGGCTACATCCTGGCAGAGCGGACTCAGGCCACCGGGTGTGACATGACTCGTCGTCACGCTGGCGGGGCTGTCGGCTTAGGCTTACCCCATGACCGAACAGGACCGTGCCGTCAGCCGGCGCGCCATCGCCGATGCCCTGATGACCGCACTCGAACGCCGCCACGAGGTTCTCGACACGATCGTGGATGCCCCTGATCGCGCCGCCGCGATCGACTCCATCACGGCCTTGCTCGGCACACCGCGGATCGGCGCCGAAGCCGTCATGAACATGTCCTTCGACCAGTTGACCTTCGAGTCGCGCCGGCGCATCGCCGCCGAACTGGAGGATCTGAACAGCCAGTTGAGCTTCGCGGTCGGTGAGCGGCCCGCCAGTGCCGATGACAGCCTGCGACTGCGGCCATTCTCCCACGAGGCAGACCGCGACATATTCTCCGTGCGCACCGAGGAGATCGGCGCGGCAGGAGACGGGTCCGGCTCCCCAGCGGGGAATCTCGATGACGAAATCCGTTCGGCCATCGACCGGTTGCGCGCCGAGGAGGCAGCCTGGTTCGTCGCCGTGGACGGCGAGGACAAAGTCGGCATGGTCTTCGGTGAGCTGTCCGGCGGCGAGGTGAATCTGCGGATCTGGATCCACCCCGCGCACCGCAAGAAGGGCTACGGGACCGCCGCACTGCGACGCTCGCGTTCAGAGATGGCCGCCCAGTTCCCGGCGGTGCCGCTGGTGGTGCGCGCTCCCGGCGCCACCGGCAAACGATGAGCGCACGCGCAGGGATTCTGGTCACCGGAACCGAGGTGCTGACCGGGCGAGTCGCTGATCGCAACGGCCCGTGGGTGGCCGACCGGCTGCTCGAACTCGGGGTGGAACTGGCCCACATCACGATCTGCGGCGACCGGGAAGCCGATATCGAAGCGCAGTTGCGCTTCCTGCGCGACGAGGGCGTGGACCTGATCGTCACCACCGGCGGGCTCGGCCCGACCGCCGACGATATGACGCTGGCCTGCGTGGCGCAGTTCTGCGGTCGTGAGTTGCGCCTCGACGAGGCGATGGAGGGCCGGATCGCGGCCATCGTGGCGAAGTGGATGGCGCGGTTCCCCGACATCGACACCACCGCCGTGCGCGAAGCCAACCGTAAACAGGCCATGGTTCCCGAGGGCGCGGCCGTGCTGGATCCGGTGGGCACCGCACCGGGGGCGGTGATTGGGGGCTCCCCGACGGTGGTGGTTCTGCCGGGACCGCCCAAGGAGTTGCAGGGCATGTGGCCGGCGGCCTTGGCGACTGAGGAGGTGGCCCGCGCAATCGCCGGACGGACGGTGTATCGGCAGGACACCGTGCTGATGTTCGGCGTGGCCGAATCCGGCCTCGCCGATACCCTGCGGGAGGCGCAGTCCATCCCGGGTCTCGATGCAGTGGAGATCACCACCTGTCTGCGGCGCGGCGAACTGGAGATGGTCACCCGGTACGAACCGCACGGGTCCGACGCCTACCGCGCACTGCTGGACCTCGTCCGCGAGCGCCACGGCGAGGCGATCTTCTCCGAGGACGGCGCCTCGGTCGACGACCAGGTGGCCGCGTTGCTCACCGGCCGGCGCATCGCGACCGCGGAATCCTGCACAGCCGGCCTGGTGGCCGCACGCCTGACCGACCGGCCCGGCTCGTCGGCGTACGTCGCCGGGGGCGCGGTGGTCTACGCCAACGAAGCCAAGTCCGCTGTTTTGGGAGTGGATCCGGCGCTGATCGCCGAGCACGGGGCGGTGTCAGCCGAGGTGGCCGAGGCGATGGCGTCCGGTGCGATCGAGCAGTTCGATGCCGACACCGCGGTGGCGATCACGGGCGTGGCCGGCCCGGGTGGTGGTACGCCGGCCAAGCCGGTGGGCACGGTGTGGTTCTGCGTCATGCTGCGCGGCGGTCCGACCGTGACACGGCGCGTGCAGATACCGGGAGAACGCGCCGATGTCCGCGACCGATCGACCACGGTGGCGATGCACATGCTGCGCCGGGCGCTGCTCGACGACGGAGTGGCTTAAGACCTCACTCGGTGGATTCGCCC
>JBFYOQ010000261.1:0-8283 GCA_041303735.1 Mycobacterium sp. | reverse complement strand
TACCTGATCACCCGGCTCAGGCAACTGGGGTGGAGTTCGCGCGCAGCGGTTCTGGCGTCGAGTGCCTTGCGCGGCGTCTACCACCTTTACCAGGGATTCGGCGCCGGACTGGGCAACGTGGCGATGGGCTTGGTGTTCGGCTACGTATGGTGCCGCACCGGCCGGCTGTGGCCACTGGTGATCGCCCACGCCGCCATCGACACCGTCGCGTTCGTCGGGTACGCACTGCTCGCCGGACGCATCAGCTGGCTCGGGTGATCCACAGCTGCGCTGAAAGCGCTCCCGCGGCACGTAAATTGACCTGGTGAGCGAGTATCGCCCGCCGGCAGCGGACGCGCCGACCGAGCGGATTCCGCGGGTACGGCCGCAACCTGACGGCGAGCCGCCGCAGTTCATCCGCCGCGATATCCGGCGCCCGGTCCCTCCGGTGGTCCGACAGCCCGCGCCGCCGCCCCCGACTGTTCCGCGTCGCGCCGCACCACCGGCGCGGTCGGCGCATCGGCCGGCCGGGATAGAGCGTCCACAGACGATCAGAGCGCAGCCTGCTCAGATCCCGTCCCCCCGCAGCACCGCCCCTGCCGCGCGACCGGCGCCCGCGCCGGTCTCAAGACCGAGGAAAGCCCCCCGTCGCCGCAGAGGGCTAGGCCGGCGAATCATGTTGGCAATCATGACTTTCGGATTTCTTGCCACCACGGTGGTGCTGGGCACGGCGGTCTGGACCGAGGCGAACCTGCGCCGCATCGCCGCCCTCACCGACTACCCGGAGCGCCCGGCTGCGGGCAGCGGCACCAACTGGTTACTGGTGGGTTCGGACAGCCGGGGCGATCTCACACTCGAGCAGCAGTCCGAACTGTCCACCGGTGGAGATCTCGGCAGCGGCCGGACGGACACCATCCTGCTGGTGCACATTCCGGGACTCGCATCGGGTCAGCCGACAACGATGGTGTCGATTCCCCGTGACTCCTACGTCACCATTCCCGGCTGGGGCAGCGACAAGATCAACGCCGCATTCGCCGAGGGCGGCGCGCCACTGCTGACCCAGACCGTTGAGCAGGCCACCGGGCTGCGCATCGACCACTACGCCGAGGTCGGATTCGCCGGCTTCGGCGGGATCGTCGACGCGCTCGGGGGAGTGCAGTTGTGCCTGCCCGAACCGCTGCGCGATCCACTGGCCGGTATCGACCTTCCAGCGGGCTGTCAGATGGTGGACGGAGCCAACGCACTGGGCTACGTGCGCAGTAGGGCGACCCCGCGGGCCGACCTCGACCGGATGCGCCACCAGCGCGAGTTCATGTCGGCTGTACTGGCGCGCGCCACGTCCCCGGGGCCGTGGATCAATCCGTGGCGGTGGTACGCGGTGCCGCACGCGGTCGTGGGCGCGTTGACCGTGGACACCGAGACCCATGTCTGGGACCTTGCCCGGCTGGGCTGGTCACTGCACGGCCAGCCCACAACGGTGACGGTTCCGATCGGCGAGTTCGTCGGCAATGAGTCGGGTGCGGTGGTGATGTGGGATTCGGCGTCGGCCGGCGCCCTGTTCGATGCCCTGTACAGCGACGCCGCGATTCCGCAGCAGGTGATCGACGGCCAGCCGTGACGCTAGTCGCGCCCTGCGCCGGTGAGCCCGTTCTGCAGCCAGGCCTTCGTGCGGCCCGGGTGATTCGTGGCGATCCAGCCCACACCCAGATCGCGGCAGAACTCGACGTCCTCGTAGTGGTCGACCGTCCAGCAGTACATGGCCCTGCCCTGGGCCGCGGCGCGATCCACCAGTTCCGGATACGCACGCAGGGTGGCGATCGACGGACCGACGGCGGTGGCGCCGACGGTGGTGGCGGCGCCACCACCGAGGTAGCGCGAGGTCTCACCGAGCAGGACCGTCGGCAGCATCGGAGCCGACCGGCGGATCCTCCAGACGGCGGCGGCGGAGAAGGACATCACCACCGCGCGGGACAGATCGGCTGACGGCGGCGAGGCGATCCCATAGCGGTGCAGAAGGGCCAGCACCTTGCTCTCCACCAGACCGCCGAAGCGCACCGGGTGTTTGGTCTCGATGAACACCTTCACCGGACGGTGCCAGTCGAGCACCAGGCCCAGCAGGTCGTCGAGGGTGAGCAGCCCGGTCTCAGCGCGCGAGTCGTCGGAACGGGCACTGCTGTGCCAGGCGCCGAAGTCCAGCCGCCGCAGTTCGGCCAGTGTCATCTCGCTGACCAGTCCGCGGCCGGTGGATGTGCGGTCCACCCGCCGGTCATGCACACACACCAGATGGCCGTCGCGGGTCAGCCGCACATCGCACTCGACCCCGTCGGCGCCCTCCTGCAGCGCCAGTTCGTATGCGGCGAGGGTGTGCTCAGGCCGGTCGGCGGAGGCACCGCGGTGCGCGACCACGAATGGCTGGCCCGGGGGGGCGGCGTCTGCCGTCGACATACGCCTATGCTGCCGGTTCGCGGTCCCCGGACTCAACAACATCCCGGGATTCGTCATCCTGGGATTCGTCCGTGCCCCCGGCGTCGTCGTCCTCGGGTACGACCACCCAGCGGTGCAGCGGGCGCTGTACCGGCCTGCGGACGAAGACGTCGACAACCCGTAGCAGCAGCAGCAGGGCCGTCAGGCCGGCCAGGTAGGCGATGATCACCATCACGGTGTTATCGGCCACGCCCTGGGGTTCGGTGGCTCCACTGGTCCAGGTCGCCCACAGGCAGATTCCCGTCGAGAAGACCCACGCGATCCACCACATCATCACCGGAGTCTTCAGCCGGGACTGCGAGTGCTCAGCCCGCGCGAGCTCGATGACGAACACCGGTGCCCACACCAGATTGACGACCGGGATCAGACAGCCGGCCCACAGCGCCCACTCGGGCCGCGGATCATCGAGGCCGTGGGAGCCGAATACCGCCGCGCGCCTGCCGATGAGCCAGGAGGTCGACACGGCGGCAGCGGCGATCGCCGCTGCGATGGCGGCAAGACTCGCCAGGATCCCCATCAGCAGGGCGCCGTTGGCCACCAGCGGATGCAGCAGTGTGGTGCGGTTGACGAGGAGCAGCAGATAGCGCAGGACATGCGCAGACGCCGCCAGGGCGAACACCACCGCCGCCGCTAGCACGGTGGCCCGCACCGCCGTCTCGGACGCAGTTCTGCGAGTGTGCTGAGGCGCGGGAGGGTACATCGCGATGCGATCGACCAGCCCCCAGCGCGGGATGACCTGATATCGGGGCGTGGGGCCAAGGGGTCGGGGAGGCCGTCGCGGCGGGGGAGGAGGCCCGGGCCGTACGGCGATCCACCGGAACCCCGCCGGCGGACGGGCCGGCGTGCGCGCGCTGGCCGGATGTGCCGGCGGCCGACTGGTCGCGCCGACGGGGTGCTGCTCCGCGGGGCTCATCAGCGGTCCGCGGCATCGCGGGCACCAGGTGCGTTCCTGGTCCCGAACGTTCCACCGGGTCCCGCAGCGCGAGCAGACCTGGATCACCGGCCCAGCCTAGCGACGAGGGCCCGGCCCGCCGCGAACGGCTTTCACCAGCGCCCGCCGCGACGGGCTTTGTGGCACGCGGTGCCGGATGGCTGCGGCCTCCTCACAGCAATGGCACTGCTATCCACAGTTTCCACAACGTTGTGCACAGCCGGTGTACCGATAGCCGCCTATTCAGCACGCATTGGTCGCCGAGGACCGCCGAAACTGTGGATAACCTGACTCCCACGGCCCGTGTTGATCAACAGCCCCTGCAGCAGGCGAGCGAATTTCCTCGCGGGACTAACAGCTTCTCCACACGCCGGACTCACCGCGCGACACGCCGTAATCCGGACGACCCGCAGTGGTAATCGACGGGGTACCCCTCGCAGAAGGCTTTGTAACCTCTGGAGTCGTCGGGCTATCATCTCGGCCACGCGGCTGTGACACATTTCACGGGGGTTGATGATGCAGGTGAGGACACACTGATGGCGTCCCCGTCGTTCGAGAGCGGACCGGCAGCCGATGTGCCCTGGGCCGGTTGCCAGTCGACGTTCACTCGGTCCTACACGCTCGCGGCCATCCGGGCCGTCGTGATCGCCCTGGTGCTGCTGGGTGTGCTGGCCCTGGTCGTGTTGTTCTGATCGCTGCTCTGTCTGCCCTGCCGGCGCCCGGTTGGAACCGCACGGCGGGCCGTTTCTTGCGGTGCCCGCGGTGATGGAGCAATGTTGTGACCGCTGATCGTCAACAGCCGACTAACTCAACATCAACTCAATAGGAAGGAACTCCGTGGCTGACTACACCCTGCCGGAATTGGACTGGGATTACGGCGCGCTGGAGCCGCACATCTCCGGCCAGATCAACGAGTTGCATCACAGCAAGCATCACGCCGCCTATGTGGCCGGCGCGAACGCCGCCGTCGCCAAACTCGAGGAGGCGCGCGCCAACGATGACCACGCTGCGATCTTCCTCAACGAGAAGAACCTCGCGTTCCACCTCGGCGGCCACGTCAACCACTCGATCTGGTGGAAGAACCTCTCACCCCACGGTGGGGACAAGCCGACCGGCGAGTTGGCGGCCGCTATCGACGACGCGTTCGGCTCTTTCGACAAATTCCGCGCGCAGTTCACCGCGGCTGCCAATGGGCTGCAGGGTTCGGGGTGGGCGGTGCTGGCCTACGACAGCCTCGGCGACAAGCTTCTGACCTTCCAGTTGTACGACCAGCAGGCGAATGTGCCGCTGGGAGTCATCCCGTTACTGCAGGTCGACATGTGGGAGCACGCGTTCTATCTGCAGTACAAGAACGTCAAGGCCGACTACGTCACAGCGTTCTGGAATGTCGTCAACTGGGACGACGTTACGAAGCGGCATGCGGCGGCGACATCAAAATCCAAGGGCCTGATCTTCGGCTGAGTACCCCCGGCAGTGCGCCACGAGGCGCCGCACCCATGTCGGGTGCGGCGCCTTTGGTAAAACTGCGTCGATGGTGAGCACTCGTGTCCTATTGCGCGCCGGCCCGGCATAGCCCATGCTGTGGCCAATCGGCCGCTGTCGTGTCGCACTAATGAGAGACCAGGTGTCGCGGAGGCGAGATGGAGAGCAGTTCAGAGCGTGCTGTGGAGATTGCCCCGTTCCACGCCAGCGGCTCACTGAAGGGGTTCGTGGTCTCAGGCCGTTGGCCCAACTCCACCAAAGAGTGGGCCCAGTTGCTCATGGTGGCGGTCCGCGTCGCATCGGTGCCCGGCTTGCTCTCCACCACAACCATCTTCGGTGCGCGTGAGGAACTGCCCGACGCGCCCCATCCGGGGACGGTGGGCCTGGTGCTCGCCGAGGGCACTGTGGTGGGGGCCGGCGCCATCGCGCCGGGTCATTTCGCCGATAGGCAGCCACCGGCGTTGTTGATGCTGCACCCGCCCTCGGAGACCACCCCCTCGCTGCCGGAGTGCTCAGGGGCGGCCTCCGGGTGTGTGCTGCTTCCCGGCCTGCCACACCTGGGATTGGAGCACCGGGCGGCCTGGGTCGAAGCCGAGGCCGACGGCACGGTCACCGGCATGGTCAGCCGAGTGGGAGTCGATCCGATCAGCCATCCCGACACCGCGATCCTCGCCATGCTGCTCGCCGCCTGAGGGGCGACTCCGCCGCCCCAAGCAGCACCAGCTAACTGTTTCTAAGCAAAAATTCAGCGAAATCACAGTCGCTCACGCGTGCCGAAAGGGCGTATTCCCGACCCTGGAGCTGAAATGAGCGCTTTGCCATAACAAGACTTCTCGCCGGTTTCCAGCTGGGAAAAGACTCCTCAGACTTGGTCAAAACCGACCGGGCCGCGGGTCCGGAGCGATTTGCCAGAGAGCGAAAGCCGTCGATAAAGTCGTGTGATTGCGTGTTTGCACTTGGTCGTCGCCACACGTGCGGCTACCATAGGTCAGCAAAGACAATGAGGGTGATTCGAGCAGCAGTGCTGCCAGCGGGAGGAAATACATTGAGCACGACATTCGCGGCGAGACTCAACCGGCTTTTTGAGACGGTTTACCCCCCGGGTCGTGGGCCGCACACCTCCGCCGAGGTCATTGCCGCGCTGAAATCGGAGGGTGTCACCATGTCGGCGCCGTACCTGTCCCAGTTGCGCTCCGGCAACCGGACCAATCCGTCGTCGGCAACGATGACCGCGATCGCCAACTTCTTCCGGATCAAGCCGGAGTACTTCACCGACGATGAGTACTACGAGAAGATGGACCGCGAGTTGACCTGGCTCGCTCACATGCGTGATGAAGGCGTCCGCCGCATCGCGGCGCGGACCGTGGGGCTGTCCCCGCGAGCCCAGCAGAAAGTCGTGGAGACCGTGGACGAACTGCGCCGCGAGGAATTGCTGGAGACCTAACCGCTCTCACGTTCCCCTCCGACATCGGCACTGTCTGCTACCGCGGGCGCCGGCGCGGCGCGCAGATCCCGATACTGCCGGGCGATTGCGAGGATCCACTCCCGGTCTGACAACTCCGGTGGCTGCCGCAGCCACTGATTGCCGGGAAAGGTAGTCCCCACTTCATCGCGGCCGGCGTGTAGCCAGTCGGCGACCGCCCGGGCCTGGTCGGACGGACTCACCCCAACGGGTTCCTCGCCGTGGCCGGCACCCTCATCCGTGGCGAGCATCGCCTCGAGATACAGGGAGTCGGAGATCGTCGAAAGACGTTCCGCCACTCGGAAAACCAGAGGGCCGCGCGGGCGTATCCCGATGCCGACATCCGAGTGCCGGCGCGACATCTCCTGCAGCAGCGGATCGATCAGTCGCAGCTCGCGCCGTGCGCCGACCCAGTCCTCGACTGAGGGCAGTAGCGACCCGGCCGCAACGATGCTCATCGCGCAGAGCAGCAGCGTGGCTGCCGTCCCGACGCCGACCAACGGGGTGCCGCGGACCGCACGGATGAGGATGAAGGCGCTCGCGGCGACGATCAGCGCTGTGCCGGCGCTGAACAGGAACAGGGCCCGGCCGCGCCGGGTGGGGTTGGAGAGCCGGATGCCCACCCAGGTCACCAGCGTCGTCGCCAGCAGCACGTACAGCAGCGGTATCAGCCAGCCGGTGCTGGAGTCCATGCTGCCGGTGTCGGTAGCGCGGGACAGGTACTCCTGGGGCGCCATCTCGGGCTGCCGCGGCGCAGTCAAGAACATGCCCAGCGACACCGCTGCGACGACGGCCGCGATCGCGTACTGAATGACTGCCAACCGCCGGGCGGGCATCGGTGCGCGGGTGGCGGAAACGGAGGTGATCATGACGCAACTGCCGGCCGCGGAGGCCACGAGTGCCACCTGGCTCAGCGCGACGGCGATGTTGGGCCAGCCGATTGCGGTGTCCACCAACAGGGTCAGCGGAGCCCAGTTGAGCGCGGCCAGCACGGCGAGGCTGCCGAGCGCGACAATCATCGCGCCGCTGACAACCGACTGCCGATTGACCAGAGCCCACCCGATGCGCAGTCCGGTACCCAACGCCAGCAGTCCCGCGACCACCCAGACGATCAACCGAACGCCTCGCCGAGTCGCACCGCCACGATCGACGCCCGATCACTCGGCAGCCGGCCCAGCCGGTACAGCAGCAGCGCCGCGAAGTCCTCGGCCTCCTGTTCGGCCTCCTCGCCAGCCGGTCCCATGCACCCGGTGCGCTGATTGAGCATGTAGCTGATGAGGTCGTCGCTGGCCAGTTCGGCCTCCTCGCGCGCCAGTTCGGTCACCAGCATCCCGTCGTGCCCGAGCACCAGGTGGCCGAGTTCATGGGCCAGGGTGCGCTCGGCGGTGGGCAGTCCCTGCTGGATGAGGAATTCGTCGCGGTCGCAGTACTGCCGCCACTGACCGGACACCCCCGGCGGCAGGTCTGCCGGGCTGATGTCGATCGGTCGGCCGCGGTGTGCGCCTACGGCGGCGACCAGTCGATCCAGCGACACAGTGCCCTGCTGGGGGGCAAGATCAAGCACGTCGTTGACGGCCTTGGTGACGCGTCGCGCTGCGGGCATCACGCACCGTCCGATGGGAGCGCAGCGTTGGTCATGAGAGGAACCGGGCTGTGCCGGCGGCACGCAAGGCGAAGCCGGTCTTCGCCTGACGGTAGCCCACGAAGCCGCCCGCCCCGGCGAGAGCCACCAGACCGGCTGATCCCACAATTGCCAGCGCCGCGATCTCCGCGATGGTCGCCGACTGAAGGTAGGCCGGATAGCCCAGCCGAATCGGATTCGCCTGTGCCGCAGCCGGTTGCGGCTCGACGGCAGCCGGTGCCGGAGCGATAGGCGCTACCGCGGGCGGTGGAGGTGCCTGTACTGGCGGACCGGGAGGGGCGGGCGATGGTGTCAGCGGCCCAC
>JBFYOQ010000260.1:0-8303 GCA_041303735.1 Mycobacterium sp. | reverse complement strand
CATCACTGCAGGGATGCTCATGGCTCGAGGCGTCCGGAGCGATCGTCGCCGAGAACCAGGTGCTGCGCTGGATCGCCGATCTCGCCGGAATGCCGGCCTCGGCCGGTGGGACGTTCGTCTCCGGCGGATCGGCCGCGAACCTGTCCGCACTCGCCGTCGCGCGCGAGATCGGGCGGGAAAGGTTCGCCACCCGCGAGGTGCGGATCGCGTGCAGCGACGAGGCACACTCCTCGGTGGCCAACGCCTGCCGCATCCTCGATGTCGAACCGTTCGTCGTTCCCACCGAGAACCACCGCTTCACCGGAGCCGCCCTGAAGGCCGCACTGGACAGCCGCGGCGGCGCCCCGGTGGTCGCCGTGGTGGCGACGGCAGGAACGACCAACGCAGGAATTGTCGACGACCTCGAGGGCATCGCGGCGGTCTGCCGCGACCGGAACCTATGGATGCACGTCGACGGCGCCTACGGCGGAGCCGCGCTGCTGTCCGACCAGAAGTGGCGGTTCGCCGGCTTGGAGGAGGCCGATTCCTTCATCACCGACCCGCACAAGTGGTGGTTCGCACCGTTCGACTGCGCGGCCCTGCTGTACCGGGACCCTGATCAGGCGGCCTCGGTGCACACCCAGCACGCGTCGTACCTCGATCCGCTGCATCAGTCCGACCACCCCGAGTACTGGAATCCGACCGACCTCGCCCACCATCTGTCACGTCGGGCCCGGGGACTGCCACTGTGGTTCTCACTGGCCGTGCACGGCACGAATGCCTATCGGGTGGCCGTGCAGTACGTGCTCGATCTGACCCAGCAGGTGGCCGAACTGGTGGATGCCACGCCGCATGTGGAACTGGTGCGCGAACCCGGTCTGTCGATCGTGCTGTGGCGCCGGCCGGGGTGGGCCAAGGACGACTATCTCGGGTTGCAGAACCGCTTACTCGCCGAGCAGGTCGCGTTCGCGACCCCGACGGTGTGGGAGGGCGAAGTGATCGGCCGTTTCGCTCTGCTGCATCCCTCGACGACCATCGACATGGTGGCGGCGGTCCTGGATGCGGCTCGATAACCTTCGCGCTCAGGGTCACCCGACGTGCAATGGATCCACCTGCACCCGAACGGCTTCGTGATCGTGGCGGGCGCTGTGCACCACCGTCGCCTGACGCAACGCGGCGGCCAGCGCCAAGCCTTCGTCCCGGCGGACCCGCACCAGCATGCGGATCGCGGGCTCACCGGCCGGGGTGGCCGGTGGACGGCGGACTCCGGCCGGCAGATCGACCGGACCCAGCACCTCGGCATCCCCGGGTAGCGCCGCCTCCGTCAGCAGGGCAGCCACCGCCGCCGACGCCCCGTCCACGACGGCGATGTGCACCGCGGGAGGTAGACCCACGGCGGTGCGCGAAGCGAGTTCGGCCTCGGCGTGGCCCACCGGATCCCACTTGATGAGCGCCTGCACCGTCGGCAGGCCCGATTCCGCCACCACCGCCACCACGCCGCCGTCGGCGCGGGAATGCACCTGCGCCGCGACGGTCATCCACCGGCGCAGGGTGTCCTCGGCGGCGCGTAGGTCCTGACGGCCCAGCAGGCACCAACTGTCGAGCAGCAGTGCCGCGCCGTAGCCGTCGGGAGCGCGTGGCTCGGCACCGGGGGTGGCCACCACCAGAGCCGGCCCGGGGCCGATCTCGGCGTGGACCGAATCACCGGCGGAGGTGACGACCGCGATCCCCGGGAACGCCCTGCCCAATTCCTCGGCGGTACGCCCCGCTCCGACCACGACTGCACGGATCGCCTCAGAGCCGCACCGGCGGCACCGCAGGGCGACGTCGATGCGGCCGCACCACCGGCAGGTCGCACCGTCGGCGTCGCGGCCCGACAGCGACAGCGGACCCACGCAGTGCCTGCACCGCGCGACGGTGCGGCATTTGGCGCACGCGACCGTCGGCAGATAACCGCGGCGCGGCACCTGAACCAGAACCGGACAGCCGCGCTCCAACGCCGACCGGGCCGCTCGCAACGCGACCGAGGGTAGCCGGGCGCTGCGGGCCGCCGGATCGCGCTCGTCGGCGTAGCCGGCATCATCGATGGCCACCACCCGCGGCGCGCGGGCGCGAACGACCGTACGGGCGGCCACCAGGTCATGCGCCCAGCGACCGGTCACCAGCGCCTGTGCCTCGGCGGTGCGGGAGAACCCGCCGACCAGCGCCGCGCACCGCAGCTGATGGGCGCGCAGCATCCCCACCTCGCGGGCGTGCGGGTAGGGCGCGCGCGGCTCGGACAGTGAGTCGTCGCCGTCGTCCCAGACGATGACGAGGCCGAGGGAGTCCACCGGAGCGAAGACCGCACTGCGGGTGCCGATCACCAGCCGGGCCTGCCCGCGCAGCACCGACAGCCAGCGCCGGTAACGGGCCGACGGCCCCAGCCCGGCGGCCAGTGTCACCACCGCCGACGCGTCGATGAGAGCCGCCGCGGCACGGTGCAGCACGTCGATGTCGCGCTGATCGGGAACGATCGCGAGCACTCCGTACCCACCGCGCACCGCGGCGGTGGCCGCCTCGGCCAACCGGTCAGCCCACTGCTCACCCGGCAGCGCCTGCCATACCGCCCGCGCGGCGCGCCCATCGCCGAGGGCCTCGAGGAACCGCTCGCCCCCGCCGTAGGCCGCCCAGCCCGCGGGATCGGGAACTGCGAGGGCCGGCAGCAACGCCGGAGTGACGGCTGTCTTCTCCGCGCCCGCATGCCGCGGCGGGATGGCCAGGCGCAGCACATCGGGGCGGGTGCCGGCGTAGCGGGCGGCGACGGCATCGACGAGCCTGCGCACGTCGGGCGTCAGTACCGGCTCCGGTGAGATCACCCGGTCCAGCCAGCCCAGCTGACCGGCGTGGTCGGTGTCGGAGCGGCGCTCCAGCACGAAGGCGTCGACCAGACGGCCGTGGAACCGCACCCGGACCCGCACGCCGGGCTGCGCGTCGTCGGACTGATCGGCGGCGACCAGATAGTCGAACTCCCTATCCAGGTGCGGCACCGACAGCATCGGCAGCACCCGCGCGATGGGCTCGTGGTCGGCGGCACGCCGGGAGTTCGTACTCACCTGCTCCCGTCCCGTGCGCGAAGGGCCGTCACCGCCGCGTGCGCGCCCGGCGGCGCCCTGTCAGTGCCGCTTATGCGCCCGGCGGCGTTCGGCGTCGTCGAAGCCTACCGACCCCAGCGGCACGTCGCCCCGAGCACGTTTGCGGGAGCTGTAGTTCGACACCGCATCCCAGGCTCCGGCCACCCCGTCGCCGTCGGCGTCGTAGGTCAGTGACTTGCTGGGTGCGAAGCCGAGTTCGGCGCCCACGTCGACTGCGTCCATGTTGGCGCCCATGAACACGAAGTCCCAGCCGTACACCGTCTCCTGCTGCGAGATGAGTTGGCGTACAGCCTCGATTGTCCACTCCCTACTGGCGTTCTCGTATCCGTCGGTCATCACCACAACGGTGACGTCTGCGGGGCGCTGATCCTCCGGCAGCGCCGCCAGGGCACCGCCCACCTCTGTGATGAACCGGCCGATGGCGTCGAGCAACGCGGTGCTCCCGCGCGGCTCGAGCACCAACGGAGGCACGGCGCCGATGGGCCGGCTCGAGTAGACGACGTCGTACTCGCTGTCGAACTGCGCCAGCGTGACCGTGGTGGTCCCGGGCTGTTCGGCCTCCTTGGCGATGTAGGTGTCGAATCCGCCGCGCATGTCATCGGCGATTCCGGTCATCGAACCGGAGCGGTCGAGCAGTGCGGCGATCAGTGTCGTATTGGCGTCAGTCATTGGTGTTTCCCCCTGTGGTTGTTCGGTCAGCGCAACGCTAACCACAGACACCGACAGAAAACTCAGCTGCGATCGCGGCCGAAGAAAAGACCCGCGGTGATCAGCACCATGGAGGCGGCGTAGACCCACCAGATCGGCAACTCCAGGGCCTGCGATCCCAGGACGAACTGCCCCACACCGATCATCCCGTCGGAGACTGCGAACAGCATCGCGCCCACCGCGGTCCATACCGTGGGCAACCGGGCCAGCAACGCCGCGGAGACCATGGCTGCCAGCACGGCCATGTAGAGCACCACCGGCACAGTGAGGTTCTGGGCGATCAGCGCCGGCCAGAACCGCGTCAGCATGCCCACGAATCCGGCGGCGACCATCGCGATGAGGAGCAGGCGGGCCGGCGCGACGTTACCCGCCCCCCGAGAGCACAGCGGCAGCAGTGCGCCCAGGAAGCACAGGTGGGCGAGCAGGAACGAACCGAGGCCGCAGACGAACGCCGGCGGCCACCACGGGATCGCCAGGAAGAAGTCCCCGGCCGCGGACAACAGCAGCGCGGCGATCAGCCAGCGCCGCTCCCGCGCAATCGGATGGGACAGCGCGGCGACCGCCAGCAGCACCGCCATCGACGCCTTGGCCACCGGTTGCGCCCAGAACTGACCGGTCAGCACTGCGCCGGCCGGTAACCGCCACGCGGTGGCGGCCAGGAAGATCCCGTAGCCGATCGCCGCCAGCACAGCCGCCGCCCACCACCGGCGGACCGCGTGGGGCGCAGCTTTGTACGGTGGGCTCATGACCGAATCGGCAAGGCCACCCGTGGACGACATCCTCCAGAAGGTACTGGAGGCCGTCCCGTTTCGGCTGACGGTCGACGATGGTGTCGAAGCGGCCCGGCGCGCCCTGCGGGATCTGCCCCGCCGGCCGCTGCATCCCGGCCTGCGCGTGCAGGATCGCCACATCGATGGACCGGCCGGCCCGATCCCGGTTCGGGTCTACTGGCCACCCGAGGGCGCGGACAGCCCGGCCGGGCCCGCCCCGGTCACGATGTTCTTCCACGGCGGCGGTTTCGCCCTCGGCGATCTCGACACCCACGACGCCACCGCACGCGAGCATGCGGTCGGGGCGCACACCGTGGTGGTGTCGGTGGACTACCGACTGGCTCCGGAGCACCCGTTTCCGGCCGCCGTCGACGACGTCTGGGCTGCCACCTGCTGGGTAGCCGGCAACGCCCGCGAACTCGGCGCCGACGCGTCCCGGCTGGCGGTCGCCGGCGACTCGGCCGGCGGCACCCTGTCGGCGGTGGTGGCCCAACTGGCTCGCGACGCCCGCGTGCCCGATGGTCCGCAGGTGTCGTTCCAACTGCTCTGGTACCCGTCGGTGATGTGGGACACCTCGCTGCCGTCGTTCGCCGAGAACGCCGACGCGCCGGTGCTCGACGATGCGGCCATCGCGGCCTTCACCGAGTGGTACGCCGGCCACCTCGATCTGACCGACCCGCCCGCCACACTGGCGCCCGGCCGCGCGGCCGATCTGTCCGGTCTGGCACCGGCCTACATCGCCGCGGCCGGCCACGACCCGCTACGCGACGACGGCGCGCGCTACGCCGAACTGCTGGCGGCGGCCGGTGTCCCGGTGGAACTGCACCTGGCCGACACCCTGGTGCACGGGTACCTCGGTTACTCCGGGGTGGTGCCGGCGGCCACCGCGGCCACCGAGCGGGGTCTGGCCGCGCTGCGCGCCGCCCTGCACGGCTGACCTGTAACGCTTGTCGGCCAGCAAACGACAGGCCACAATAGAACCAACCCCGGCGACATCAACCCTGATGGCGCCTGCCGCACCACACCTGGAGGACCACCGCTCATGACACCCGGCGACACCCGGCGGATCACCCGCTTCTGTCTCGGCACCCTGGTCGGCGGCATCGCCCTGGCCGGCCTGGCCGCACCGATGGCCACCGCGGCCCCGGACTGCAGCCCCGCCAACGTCGACAGCACCGTCAACTCGGTGACCCAGCAGGCGCAGGCCTACATGGACGCCCACCCGGCCGGTAACAAGATGCTCCTGAGCGCCGCGTTGCAGCCGCGTCCGCAGGCCTCGGCCACCATCGCCGCGTACGCGACCAGCAACCCGCAGGAATACGCCGAGTTCAAGGCCATCCTGGCACCGCTGGGAACCCTGCAGAGCCAGTGCGGCGTGCAGGTGGTGCCGGCACAGTTCCAGTGGGCGTTCGACCAGTTCATCGGCGGCTGAGCCGCCTCGCGCGGGCGCTGACGCCATGGCCCCTGACGTCGAGACGCTGATCGTCGGCGCCGGATTCTCCGGAATCGGCGCCGCGATCGCCCTCGACCGCGCCGGCCTAGGCGACTACCGCATCATCGAGGCCGGCGAGGGCGTCGGCGGCACCTGGTACTGGAACACCTACCCCGGCATCGCCGTCGACATCCCGTCGTTCTCCTACCAGTTCTCATTCGAACAGAACCCGCAGTGGTCGCGCACCTACGCCCCGGGCGCTGAATTGCGGGCCTACGCCGAGCACTGTGCCGACAAGTACGGGCTGCGGCGCAAGATCCAGTTCAACACCCGGGTGCTCGGCGCGGCATTCGACGCCGGTGCCGACGTGTGGCGGGTCGACCTGGACTCCGGCGAGACCGTCTGCGCCCGGTTCCTGGTCAATGCCAGTGGTGCGCTGACCATCCCCAACCTCCCCGACATCGACGGTGTCGAGTCCTTCGCCGGGGTGACGATGCACACCGCACGCTGGGATCACGGGCAGGATCTGACCGGTAAGCGGGTCGCGATCATCGGCACCGGGGCTTCGGCGGTCCAGGTCATCGCCGAACTCGCGCCGATCGTCTCCGAACTCACCGTCTTTCAGCGCACCCCGATCTGGTGCTTCCCGAAATTCGACGTGCCGCTCCCCCGGTTAGCCCGCGCGGCGATGCGGATCCCGGGGGGATCGTCGCTGCAGCGCTGGATCAGTCAGGCATATGTGGAGTTGACCTTCCCGATCGCGGCGCACTACTTCACCCTCAATCCGTTCGCCAAACAGATGTCGGAGGCCGGAAAGGCCTACCTGCGCAAGCAGGTTCACGACCCGGTGGTACGCGACAAGCTCACTCCCCGCTACGCGGTGGGCTGCAAGCGGCCCGCATTCCACAACACCTACCTGTCGATGTTCAACCGGGACAACGTCCAGCTGGTGACCGATCGGATCGACCACATCACCGCCGATGCGGTGGTGACCGGCGACGGCCACAGCCACGGCGCCGATGTCCTACTGCTGGCCACCGGCTTCAAGGTCATGGACACCGACAGCGTCCCCTACCCGGTGACCGGCGTCGGAGGTGTCTCTCTGGTCGACTACTGGGACACCCATCGGTTGCAGGCCTATGAGGGCGTGAGTGTGCCCGGGTTTCCCAACATGTTCAGCATCTTCGGGCCCTACGGCTACGTCGGGTCCTCCTACTTCGCACTCATCGAGGCCCAGAGCCGCCACATCGTGCGCTGCCTCTCGCAGGCCCGCCGCACAGCCGCGACCCGGGTGGAGGTCACCGGGGAGGCCAACGACCGCTTCTTCGCCGAGATGCTCAGCAAGCGGCACCGGCAGATCTTCTGGCAGGACAGCTGCAAGCACGCCAACAGCTACTACTTCGACAAGCACGGCGACGTACCGTTGCGACCGGCCACCACGGTTTCGGCGTACTGGCGCAGCCGGCGCTTCCCGTTGTCGGACTACCGCTTCAGCGCCTGACCGCGCCCGTCTCCATTAGACGGAGTTCTTGAGATCCTCGACCTTGTCGAGCCGCTCCCACGGCAGATCCAGTTCCGGTCGGCCGAAGTGGCCGTACGCGGCGGTCTGCCGGTATATCGGGCGCAGCAGATCCAGGTCGCGGACGATCGCACCCGGACGCAGATCGAACACCGCGCTGATGGCCTTCTCGATGCGGTGAGGGTCGACGGTCTCGGTGCCGAACGTCTCGACGAACAGCCCCACCGGGGCCGCCTTGCCGATGGCGTAGGCAACCTGCACCTCCACCCGCTCGGCCAGGCCGGCCGCGACGACGTTCTTGGCCACCCAGCGCATGGCATAGGCCGCGGAGCGATCCACCTTCGACGGGTCCTTGCCGGAGAAGGCGCCGCCACCGTGACGGGCCCAGCCGCCGTAGGTGTCGACGATGATCTTGCGGCCGGTCAGTCCGGCGTCACCCATCGGGCCGCCGACGACGAACTTGCCGGTCGGGTTGACCAGCAGACGGAAGTCGGAGGTGTCCAGGCTCTCATGGGCGAGATCCTTGAGGACCGACTCGACGACGTTCGCCCGGATGTCGTTGTGCAGCTGTTCTTTCCAGTCGATGTCGTCGGCGTGCTGGGTGGACAGCACCACGGTGTCCAACCGGATCGGGGTGGTGCCCTCGTACTGAATGGTGACCTGTGTCTTGCCGTCCGGACGCAGGTAACCCAGCGTGCCGTTCTTGCGGACCTCGGTAAGCCGGCGAGACAGCCGGTGCGCCAGCGCGATCGGCAGCGGCATGA
>JBFYOQ010000259.1:0-15801 GCA_041303735.1 Mycobacterium sp. | reverse complement strand
CCAGCGGGTAATGCCCTCCCACGGTGACGGTGACCGATCCGTCGGCGATCGCGTCCAGGAATTCCCCGGTCCGCCAGGCGAACTCGTCGGGCGTGCGGATGAAGTGCGCCAGATTGGGCCGGGTCAGAAAGACCGACCCGGCGGCGTTGAGCCGTTGCGGATCCACCGGAGGAACCGGGCCGCTGGAGGCACCGAACAGAGCCAGGGTGCCGCGGACGGCCAGGCTGGCCAGGCTGGCGTCGAAGGTGCTTCGGCCCACCCCGTCATAGACCGCGGCAACGCCGTGGCCATCGGTCAGCTCGCGCACGCGTCCGGCGAACTCCGCGGCGTCCTCGGGGTAGTCGAGCACGTCCACGGCACCGGCCGCCCGGGACAGTTGCGCCTTGGCGGCGGTGGATGCGGTGGTGATGACCCGCGCGCCGATGCTGGTGGCCCACTGGGTGAGGATCAGCCCGACGCCGCCGGCTCCGGCGTGGACCAGCAACCAGTCCTGCGGCGAGACCTCATGGACCGACTTGATCAGATAGTGCGCCGTCAAACCCTTCAGCAGTGCGGAGGCGATGGAGTCCGACGGCACCGAATCCGGCACGTAGGCAACGAAATCCGCGGGCGCGATGCAGTACTGGGCGTAGGCACCCGCTGCGCTGGCGGTCACCACCCGATCGCCCACTGTGATCGCGGCGACGTCGCCTCCGGTCTCGACGACGGTGCCGCAGACCTCCTGCCCGGCGATGAACGGCAGCGGCCGCGGGTAGAGCCCCGATCGGAAATAGGTATCGATGAAGTTGACGCCGATGGCATCGGCGGCGATCAGCACCTCTGTCGGGCCGGGGGAGGGCTTGCGCTTCTCGACGTATCGCAGAACATCCGGTCCGCCCGTCTCGGCGACTTCGATTGCGTGCATGTCACTATCATCCCCGCTGTGAGGTGCCCGTGAAGCTCGCCCGTCCTGATGTGTTCCATCCGCGCATCGTGCTGGCCTCCTGCGCGCATCTTCCCGGCGGCGACGGCGATGACGACGGCCTGGTCGCCGCCCTGCGCGCCCGCGGCCTGCATGCCCGCTGGATGCCGTGGGACGATCCGCGGACCGAGAGCGCCGATCTGGTGATCCTGCGGGCGGCGTGGGATTACGCCGAGCGCCGCGACGAGTTCCTGGACTGGGCCGGGCGGGTGCCCAACCTGCTCAACGCCCCCGAGGTGGTGCGCTGGAACAGCGACAAGCACTACCTGCATGATCTCGCGGACGCCGGCATCGCGGTGGTGCCGTCGTCATTCCTCGAACCGGGGGACACCGACGGGATCACCGCCGCGCGATCGCCCGCCGGCGAACTCGTCGTCAAGCCGGCGATCGGTGCCGGGTCGGTGGACACGCGCCGGTTCGCCGACCGCGCCGCGGCGGCCGCACATGCGGACGGGATGCTTGCCGCCGGCCGCAGCGTGCTGCTGCAGCCCTATGACTCGCGGGTCGAGGCGGGGGAGACGGCGCTGGTATTCCTCGGCGGTGAGCAGTCCCACGGGTTCGTCAAGGGGCCCATCCTTCCGCCACGCGGGCGGAAACCGCGATTCGACGCATCGGGCACCTACGCCGAGGAGACGCTCACACCCGCCGACCCCGACATCGAGATGTGGGAACTGGGTCATGAAACCCTTGACGCGGCCGCGGCCCATCTGGGTGTTCCGCGTAGTGAATTCCTTTATGCCCGAGTCGATCTCATCGGGGCCGGTGACGATGCGGTGGTGCTGGAACTGGAACTCATCGAGCCGTCGCTGGGCTGGCGGCAACTGGACGAGAAGAACCGCGGCCTACTTCAGCGCAACTTCGCGTTGCACGTCGAGGCCGCTCTCGACCGCCTCGGTCTGGGTCCGTTGTCGCATCGACGCCCATAGCGCCGCGGTGGCGGCGGTGCAGGCGGCCGCGCCCCCGACGTGCACAGCGACCAGTACCGGCGGCACCCCGGTGCGGTACTGCACCAGACCGATCAGGCCCTGGCCGAGCACCAGGCCGACCAGTACGGAGAGTCTGCGGATGACTCCACGGGGCGCGCCGACGGCCAAGAGTCCGGCACCCAGGCCGATCAGCAGGCACAGGTAGGCGATCAGCAGGTTGCCGTGCAGATGCACCAGCGTGATGATCTCAACCTCGAGCCGGGGGACCGGCCGCTCGGGGCTCTTGTCCCCGGCGTGCGGGCCCGCCGCGGTCACCAGTGTCCCGGTCACCAGCGTCGCGCTCAGCAGGACCGCACTGAGCAACGTCAGGCCGCGCAGCGGTCCGGGGACCACGGTGCTGTAGCTGCCGTCATCGGGCTCGCCGACCTTCACGTACAGCAGGGTGGCCAGCCACACCATCACCATGGACACCAGCAGATGGATCGCGACCGTCCACCAGAGCAGTCCGGTGAGCACGGTGATGCCGCCGATGACCGCCTGCAGCACGGTCGAGGCCGGCATCAGCCAGGCGTAGACCTGCACCTCCCGTCGCCGGCGCGCCCGGGTGACGGCGAGGACAGCCAGGATCGCGGCGAAGACCACCGCGAAGGTGATCAGCCGGTTACCGAACTCGACGACCTGATGCACAATCGGCACCTCGGCGTGCGGAACGGGGGTGAAGCTGCCGGGGAAGCACTGCGGCCAGGTGGGGCACCCCAATCCGGAAGCCGTGACGCGGACCACAGCACCGGTGACCGAGATCAGAGCCTGGCTCAGCAGCACGACTGCGGCGATGATCTTCTGGGTCCGCAGACTGGGAAGCGGCAACAGGTCCACCAGCCTAAGGAACTGCCGTCGGAGCCTCACGAGCCCGATCGTAGAGGAAGTCGGGGGGCCGGGTTTCAGGTGAACCTGAACCAGCGCAGCGCAGCCAGTGCCGAAACCACTCCCCAAACGCTCAGCACCGCAATGCCGAACCAGTCGACCGACACCGCGCCCGAGGCGCTGACGGCCTGCGTCAGCGCCTCGGTCAGCGCACCCGAGGGCGTCAGCCGCGCGACCCAACTCAGCGCCGCAGGAACGGTGCCCGTCTCCACCGTCAGCGCCCCGAGGCCGGCGAAGGTGAACCACAGCAGGTTCGCGACCGCCAGCACGATCTCGGCGCGTAGCGTCCCGCCAAGCAGCAGACCCATCGCGACGAACACCGCGGTGCCCAGCGCGATCACCCCCGCCCCGATCGCCAGACCCGCCGGGGCGGGCCGCCACCCGAGCGCCAGACCGATCCCACCCAGCACTATCGCCTGCAGGAACACCACGCTCACCACCGCGAGTGCCTTGCCCGCGATGATTCCCCACACCGGCAGGGCCGTCGCCCCGATTCGCTTGAGCGCACCGTAGCGGCGGTCGAATGCGACGGCGATCGCCTGACCGGTGAAGGCCGTCGAGATCACCGCCAACGCCATGATCGCCGGAACGAACACCGCCGCCCTCGGTTCACCGAAGTCGCCCAGCGGCAGCAGACTCAGGCCGACCAGCAGCGTGATCGGGATGAACATCGTCAGCAGCAACTGTTCGCCGTTGCGCAGCAACAACTTCAGCTCCAGGCCGTATTGCGCGGCCAGCATCCGGGTCACGGAGCTGGGCCGCGGATCCGGAGTGAAGGTGCCGTTGGGGAACAGCTGCGCCGTCGTCGCATCCCTCACGGCCGGACATCCTTGCCGGTCACGTCCAGGAACACGTCCTCAAGACTGCGCTGCTCCACCCGCATGTCGGTGGCCAGGATGTTCAGCCGCGCGCACCAGGCGGTCACCGTGGCCAGCACCTGCGGATCGATCGTGCCCTCCACCAGATACTCGCCCGGCGCCTGCTCTTTGACCCGGTAACCCTCCGGCAGTGCGGAGATCAGCAGCGCCAGATCCAGCCGCCGCGGCGCGGAGAACCGCAATTGGTCCTCAGCCCCGCTGCGCATCAACTCCGCCGGAGTCCCGGCGGCCACCGCCGATCCGCGGTCGATGATGACGATGTGATCGGCCAGTTCCTCGGCCTCCTTGAGCTGATGGGTGGTGAGCACCACAGTCACACCGTCGCGCCGCAGCGCGTCGATGAGTTCCCACACCACCAGCCGCGCGTGTGCGTCCATCCCGGCGGTCGGTTCGTCGAGGAACACCAGTTCCGGCCGGCCGACGATTGCGCAGCCGAGCGCCAACCGCTGCTGCTGGCCACCGGAGAGCCGCCGGTAGGTGGTCTTTGCGGCGTCGGTGAGCCCGAGGGTCTCCAGCAGCCAGGCCGGATCCAGCGGGCGGGCGGCATAGGACGCAACGAGATTGAGCATCTCGGCGGCACGGGCCGCCGGGTAACCGCCGCCGCCCTGCAGCATGACCCCCATCCGCTCGCGCAGCCGGGCGTTGTCGGCGATCGGGTCCAGTCCGAGTACCTCGATGCTGCCGGCGTCCGGGCGTACGAAGCCCTCGCACATCTCCACCGTGGTGGTCTTGCCGGCGCCGTTTGGTCCGAGCAGCGCGAAGACCTCCGCACGGTGGACGTCGAGGTCGAGTTCACCGACGGCGGTGGTGGACCCGTAGCGCTTCGACACCCCGCGCAGTCGCACGACAGCCGTGGAGCCAGAACTCACGGAGAGTCAGCGTAGGCCTCAGGGGTGCGACGCGGTGCCGGTGGTTCGGTTGTCGGCCCCGCGTCGGCGGGCGGATCGGGGTCTTCGCCGCTGAAGCGCTCGTCGGTCCCGGGCACGTAGCGCCACGGCAGGCGATTGCGGGTCAACGCGATCAGCAGGACGACGATCACCGCACTCGCCACCGTCGCTGAGATGATCTGGAACAGGGTGAACCGATCACCGTTGGCGGTGGGCCCGAAGATGCCGACGATCAGGGTGGCCGCGATGGCCGCGATGCGGAACCCCGGGCGGGTCGCCCAGGCGGCCAGCGGGATGATGGCCCACAGCAGGTACCAGGGCTGCACGACCGGGAACAGCAGCACCGTCGCGCCGAGCGCCACGCCTAGCCCTCCGACCGGGTGCAGCCTGCCCCGCAGCACCGCCAGCAGCAGCCAGGTCACCGTGATGGCGATGATCATCACGCCCATCGCGCGGGTCAGGGACAGCACCGCGGTGGTGTGGTCGCCCAGGCCCAGCAGGATCCCGATCTGACCGGTGCCCAGTGCCAGCAGGGTCGGCGGTGACATCCAGCTGCGCACCACGTTGGCGGTGCCGAGGGTGAACAGCCATCCGAACCCCAGGCCGCTGATCCAGCCGATGAATGCCATGACCGCGAGCGACACCGACACCGTCAGCGCGCTGGCCGACAGGAACGCGGTGGCCCCGCCGCCCCAGCGGCGCGCCAATGCCATGGCGATGAAACCCACGGCGAGCAGACCGGGCAGCTTCACCTGCGACGACATCGTGATGAGCACGATGCCGGCCAGCAGCAAGCCCAGTGGAGCCCAGCGCGCCCAGTCGGCGCGCGAGCGCGGCCAGCGCACCGGCGTGGGCCACAGAGGCCCGAGGTGATCGATCCCACGAAGGGCGATCTCGGTGCCGGTGAGCATGAGTCCGAGCATCAGGGCCTCGTTGTGGATCCCGGCCACGAGATGCATCAGCAGCAGCGGATTCGCCGCGCCCAGCCACAGGGCGGTGACTTCGGCCACCCCGCAGCGGCGCGCCAATCTCGGTGTGGCCCAAACGATCAGCGCCACCCCGATCAGGACGACAACGCGGTGAGCCAGCACCGCCTCGACGATGTTCTCACCGGTGAGGGCAGAGATGCCGCGGCCGATCCACAGGAACAGCGGCCCGTAGGGCGCCGGGGTCTCGCGCCACAGGCTCGGCACCGAGAGCGTGAAGACGTGATCGAGGCCGAGCCCGGGCGCGGGACCGACCTGGTACGGGTTGAGCCCGATGCGGGCGATCTGGCTCTGCGCCAGATAGGAGTAGACGTCCTTGCTGTACATCGGTGGTGCGATCAGCAGCGGCACGATCCACAGCAGCAGCGTGTGATCCAGTTGGCTGCGGGTCATCCTTCGCGGTCCCAGCGCGAAGCGGGCCAGCATCAGCCAGGCCAGCGCCATCATCACCGCACCGGTGGTGGTCATCGTCAGGGACACGGTCTGGATGCGGGACGGCAGGTTGAGTAGCCGCACACCGAATGTGGGGTCCTGGACCACCGGACGGGCGCCCGCCCCCAGCGCCCCGATGGCCATCAGGACCGTCCCGGTTGCTCCGAAGAGCCGGGTCCGGCGCATCGCGATCAGTTCGGGGCCGTTGAGCGGTGCTCCGACAGTGCGTTCGTCGCCGTGCAGGCTGGCGATCGACGAACTCAGCGAGAGCCGACGGGCAGCCACCTGTGCACTGTAACTGCCTGCACCGATGGCGTCGGATAGCGCGGAGCCGTTTGTTCAGGTTAGGTGAGGATGCCCTTGCTAGACCGGGTCATCGAATTGCGACACACTGGTGTTGTGAAATTCAAGACCGACTCGTCGCCGGTGCCGGCCACGGTATCGGCCACCGATGGTGCCACGCGGCGGGAGATCGTGCGTCTGCTGCTGGAGTCGGGTTCGATCACAGCCGCGGAAATCGGCACCGAGCTGGGCATCTCACCGACAGGGGTGCGCCGCCACCTCGACGTCCTTGTCGACGACGGCGACGCCGAGGCACTGCCCGCGGCCGCCTGGCAGCACGTCGGGCGCGGGCGGCCCGCGAAGCGCTACCGGTTGAGCGCGGCCGGGCGCGCCAAACTCGAGCACACCTACGACGATCTGGCGTCGGCCGCGATCCGCCAACTGCGCGAACTCGGCGGCGATGACGCCGTCCGCGCTTTCGCCCGCCGCCGCGTCGAGTCCATTCTGGCCGGGGTGGCCCCGGCCGAGTCCGATCACGCCGACGATGTCTCCCACGCCGCCGAACGGGTGGCCGACGCCCTGACACAGGCGGGCTACGCCACGACGACCACCCGGGTCGGCGGCCCCATCCAGGGCATCCAGATCTGCCAGCATCACTGCCCGGTCTCCCACGTCGCAGAAGAGTTCCCGGAGTTGTGCGAAGCCGAACAGCAGGCATTCTCGGAGGTGCTCGGCACGCATGTGCAACGGCTCGCCTCCATCGCCAACGGCGACTGCGCCTGCACCACCCACGTGCCGCTGACTTTGACCCCGTCCTCCACGACGTCCTCCACGACTACGTCAGCCCGATCGGTTTCCGAAGATCAACAACAAGGAGCGTCACGATGACGACCACCCCAGATACCAAGCCGCTGAGCCAGGAAGAGACGATCGCCTCTCTCGGCAACTACGGCTACGGATGGTCGGACTCCGACGTCGCCGGCGCCAGCGCCAAGCGCGGGCTCTCCGAAGCCGTGGTCCGCGACATCTCGTCCAAGAAGAGCGAGCCGGAGTGGATGCTCGACATCCGCCTCAAGGCGTTGCGCACCTTCGACAAGAAGCCGATGCCGAGTTGGGGCTCCAACCTCGAGGGCATCGACTTCGACAACATCAAGTACTTCGTGCGCTCAAGCGAGAAGCAGGCGACCACCTGGGACGAGCTTCCCGACGACATCAAGAACACCTACGACCGTCTGGGTATCCCGGAGGCGGAGAAGCAGCGACTGGTTTCCGGCGTTGCCGCCCAGTACGAGTCCGAGGTCGTCTACCACTCGATCCGCGCGGATCTCGAAGCCGAGGGCGTCATCTTCCTCGACACCGACAGTGGTCTGCGTGAACACCCGGAGCTGTTCAAGCAGTACTTCGGCACGGTGATCCCGGCCGGGGACAACAAGTTCTCCGCGCTGAACACTGCGGTGTGGTCGGGCGGGTCGTTCATCTATGTGCCGCCCGGAGTCCACGTCGACATCCCGCTGCAGGCCTACTTCCGGATCAACACCGAGAACATGGGCCAGTTCGAGCGGACGCTGATCATCGCCGACGAGGGGTCCTACATCCACTACGTGGAAGGGTGCACCGCTCCGATCTACAAGAGCGACTCGCTGCATTCGGCGGTGGTGGAGATCATCGTCAAGCCCAATGCGCGGGTGCGCTACACGACGATCCAGAACTGGTCCAACAACGTCTACAACCTGGTGACCAAGCGGGCGCGCGCCGAGGCCGGCGCCACCATGGAGTGGATCGACGGCAACATCGGATCCAAGGTCACCATGAAGTACCCGGCGGTGTGGATGACCGGCGAGCACGCCAAGGGTGAGGTGCTCTCGGTGGCGTTCGCCGGTGAGGGCCAGCACCAGGACACCGGCGCCAAGATGCTGCACCTGGCGCCGAACACGTCGAGCAACATCGTCTCGAAGTCGGTGGCCCGCGGCGGCGGCCGGGCGTCCTACCGCGGACTGGTTCAGGTCAACAAGGGTGCGCACGGATCGCGGTCGAGCGTGAAATGCGATGCGCTGCTGGTCGATACGATCAGTCGCAGCGACACCTACCCCTACGTCGACATCCGCGAGGACGACGTCACGATGGGGCACGAGGCCACCGTGTCCAAGGTCAGCGAGGACCAGCTGTTCTACCTGATGAGCCGAGGCATGACCGAGGATGAGGCAATGGCGATGGTGGTGCGGGGCTTCGTCGAGCCGATCGCCAAGGAACTGCCGATGGAGTACGCCCTGGAACTCAACCGGCTGATCGAGCTGCAGATGGAAGGCGCAGTCGGCTGATGACAGTGCTGGCTATCAATAAGGGCGAACAGTTCAGCTCCTTCGATGTCGACGCCTTCGAGGTCCCCGGCGGTCGCGACGAGCTCTGGCGCTTCACCCCACTCAAGCGGCTTCGCGGTCTGCACGACGGCTCCGCACCGGCCACCGGCACCGCGGCGATCACCGTCTCCGAGCAGGCCGGTGTGACAATCGAGACCATTGCGCGTGGCGATAACCGGCTCGGCCAAGGTGGAGTGCCCGCCGATAGGGTTGCCGCCCAGGCGTTCTCGGCGTTCGACACCGCAACGGTGGTCACCGTTGCCCGTGGCGCGCACACCCAGACGCCGGTGGAGATCACCCTCACCGGACCAGGTGTCGGCAAGACCGCCTACGGACACCTCCAGGTCCGCGTGGAGGAGACGGCTGAAGCTGTCGTCGTGGTCAACCTTCGCGGCAGCGGGACCTACGCCGACAACGTCGAGTTCGTCCTCGCCGACGCCTCCCGTCTCACGGTGGTCTGGATCGCCGACTGGGCCGATGACGCGGTGCACCTCAGTGCTCAGCACGCGCGCCTCGGCAAGGACGCGGTGCTGCGTCACGCGGCGGTCACCCTCGGCGGTGAGGTGGTCCGCACAGCGGTCACGGTGCGCTACGACGCAGCCGGCGGCGACGCCGAACTTCTCGGGCTCTACTTCGCGGACGACGGCCAGCATCTGGAATCCCGGCTTCTCATCGACCACTCGCAGCCCAACTGCCGGTCGAACGTCCTTTACAAGGGCGCGTTGCAGGGCGACCCGGGCTCGGCGAAACCCGATGCCCACACCGTGTGGGTCGGCGACGTGCTGATCCGCGCGGAGGCCAGTGGCACCGACACCTTCGAGGTGAACCGCAACCTGGTGCTCACCGACGGCGCGCGCGCCGATTCGGTGCCCAACCTCGAGATCGAGACCGGTGAGATCGCCGGCGCCGGGCACGCCAGCGCCACCGGCCGATTCGACGACGAGCAACTGTTCTACCTGCAGGCCCGCGGCATCCCCGAGGAGCAGGCCCGCCGTCTGGTGGTCCGGGGTTTCTTCGGCGAGATCATCTCCAAGATCGCCGTGCCTGAGATCCGGGACCGCCTGACTGAGGCCATCGAGCACGAATTGGCCATCACCGAATCGAAAGCGAACGCATGAGCACCCTGGTCATCAAAGATCTGCACGTCTCCATCACCACCCCGGACGGGGCTGAGAAGGAGATCCTCAAGGGCGTGGACCTGACGGTGAAGTCGGGGGAGACCCACGCTGTCATGGGCCCCAACGGCTCCGGGAAGTCGACCCTGTCCTACGCCATCGCCGGGCATCCCAAGTACACCGTCACATCGGGGTCGATCACCCTCGATGGTGAGGACGTGCTGGCGATGAGCATCGACGAGCGTGCCCGCGCCGGACTGTTCCTCGCCATGCAGTACCCGGTCGAGGTCCCCGGCGTCTCGATGTCGAACTTCCTGCGCACCGCGGTGACCGCGGTCCGCGGCGAGGCGCCCAAGCTGCGGAACTGGGTCAAGGAGGTCAAGTCGGCTCTGGCCGACCTCGACATCGATCCGCAGTTCAGCGAGCGCAGCGTCAACGAGGGTTTCTCCGGCGGGGAGAAGAAGCGCCACGAGATCCTGCAACTCGGCCTGCTCAAGCCGAAGATCGCCATCCTCGATGAGACGGATTCCGGCCTCGACGTCGACGCACTGCGTGTGGTCAGCGAGGGCGTCAACCGATACGCCGAAGCCGAGCATGCCGGGGTGCTGCTGATCACGCATTACACCCGTATCCTGCGTTACATCCACCCGCAGTTCGTTCACGTGTTCGTCGACGGCCGGATCGTCGCCTCCGGCGGCCCCGAATTGGCAGACGAGCTCGAGGAGAACGGCTACGAGCGGTTCACCCGCGCGCCGGCCACCTCCTAGCGATCCGTCATGACCGCCTCAGTGGACCGGACTTGCGGCGTGGAGCCCATTACTGAGCCTGATCTGGAGCGGATCCGGGCTGACTTCCCGATCCTGCAACGGGTGATGCGTGGCGGACGCCGTCTGGCGTACCTGGACTCGGGGGCCACCTCGCAGAAGCCGCTGCCGGTGCTCGACGCCGAGCGGCAGTTCCTGCTCACCTCCAACGGTGCAGTGCACCGTGGCGCACACCAGTTGATGGAGGAGGCCACCGACGCCTTCGAGCAGGCCCGCGCCGACATCGCCGCCTTCGTCGGCGCGTCGGCCGAGGAGGTGGTGTTCACCAAGAACGCCACCGAGGCGCTCAACCTGGTCTCATATGTGCTGGGCGACAACCGGTTCGAGGGTGCGGTGGGTCCCGGCGACGTGATCGTCACCACCGAGTTGGAGCACCACGCGAATCTCATTCCGTGGCAGGAACTGGCCCGGCGCACCGGTGCCACCCTGAGGTGGTACGGCGTCACCGATGACGGCCACATCGACCTCGATTCGCTACGTCTCGACGAGCGGGTCAAGGTGGTGGCGTTCACCCACCAGTCCAATGTCACCGGCACCGGCGCTCCGGTCGCCGAGCTGGTGGGCCGCGCCCGGGCGGTCGGCGCGCTGACGGTGCTCGACGCCTGCCAGTCGGTTCCGCATCACCGGGTCGACTTCCCCGCCTTGGGCGTCGATTTCGCGGCGTTCTCCGGTCACAAGATGCTGGGGCCGACCGGCATCGGGGCGCTCTACGGGCGGGCCGAACTGCTCGACGCGCTACCGCCGTTTCTCACCGGCGGATCCATGATCGAGACGGTGACGATGGAATCGGCCACCTATGCGCCGCCGCCGCAGCGGTTCGAGGCCGGCACCCAGATGATCTCCCAGGTCGTCGGGTTGGCCGCCGCCGCGCGCTACCTCGACGACATCGGGATGGCTGCGGTCGAGGCCCACGAGCGCCGGCTGGTCGCCGGCACGCTCGACGGTCTCGCCGAGATCCCGCAGGTCCGCCTCGTCGGGCCTGCCGACCCCGCGCAGCGCCGGTCCCCGGTGGCCTTCGTGGTCGATGGTGTGCACGCCCATGACGTGGGGCAGGTGCTCGACGACGACGGGGTGGCCGTTCGGGTGGGCCACCACTGCGCGGCACCCCTGCACCGCCGCTTCGGGGTGGCCGCGACCGTTCGCGCGTCCTTCGCGGTCTACAACACCGGCGACGAGGTGGACCGCCTGATCGCGGGTGTGCGGCGGGCCATCGACTTCTTCGGGGACCGCAAACGCTGATGCGCCTCGAGCAGATCTACCAGGACGTCATCCTGGACCACTACAAGCACCCGCACCACCGCGGGCTGCGGGAGCCTTACGACGCCGAGGTGCACCACGTGAACCCCACCTGCGGTGACGAGGTGACCCTGCGGGTGGCGCTCTCCGGAGACGGCGAGCAGGTGACCGACGTCTCCTACGATGGGCAGGGCTGTTCGATCAGTCAGGCGGCCACGTCCGTGCTGACCGATCTGGTGGTCGGGCGTACCGTCGGCGACGCCCTCACAACGGTGACCGCCTTCACCGAGATGGTGTCCTCACGGGGGACGATCGCCGGAGATGAGGACACTTTGGGCGATGCCGTCGCATTCGCGGGGGTGTCGAAGTATCCGGCGCGGGTGAAATGCGCACTGCTGGGATGGCTGGCGTTCAAGACCGCTGTCGCGCAGGCATGCCACCACGATGAACTCAGGGAGAAGCGATGACTGATTCAGCGGCTGACGAACTTATTGCGGACCTCCAGGAGGCGATGTACGACGTCGTCGACCCCGAACTGGGTATCAACGTGGTGGATCTGGGGCTGGTCTACGGGATCAACGTCGAGAAGGGCGACGCCGGCCAGGTGGCGCTCATCGACATGACCCTGACGTCGGCGGCGTGCCCACTGACCGACGTGATCGAGGATCAGACCCGGGGTGCGCTGGTCGGCCCCGGCCTGGTCGAGGAGGTCAAGATCAACTGGGTGTGGAACCCGCCGTGGGGGCCGGACAAGATCACCGACGACGGCCGCGATCAGCTGCGGGCTCTCGGCTTCACCGTCTGAGGTGCGTCAGCCGCGGTTTAGGGAACACAACCGGGTACCGCGGCGTTTCCTAGGTTCATGACCACACGAGACCTCACCATCGAGGATTTCAACGACACCGTCTCCGGCAACGACATCGTGCTGGTCGACTTCTGGGCATCCTGGTGCGGACCGTGCCGGGCGTTCGCGCCGACCTTCACCGCCGCCTCGGAAAAGCACCCCGACATCGTCTTCGCCAAGGTCGACACCGAGGCCCAGGAGCAATTGGCGGCCGCCGCCGAGATCCGGGCCATCCCCACGCTCATGGCGTTCAAGGGCGGCCATCTGGTGTTCAACCAGGCCGGCGCGCTGCCGCCCGCGGCACTGGAGTCGCTGATCGATCAGATCCGGGAGTTCGACCTGGAGGCCGCCGCGGCCGAGCAGCCCCCGACGACGGATCTCTGACCGCCTCCCGCACGTCGACTTGAGGGCTGTGACTGCGCGCTGATCGGCGACCATCAGGTAGATCTCGGGAGGTGCTCGACGGGCGCGGTAGCGTTCGGGCGGTGAGTGAGTCCGATTTCGTCCTCGTCGAGCGCCCGCAACCCCAGATCGCGCTGGTCACGCTCAATCGACCCGAGCGGATGAATTCCATGGCGTTCGACGTCATGCTCCCGTTGCGCGACGCCCTCGCCGAGCTGACCCACGACAACGACGTCCGGGTCGTCGTGCTCACCGGAGCCGGACATGGCTTCTCCTCCGGTGCCGACCAGAAGTCCGCCGGCTCGGTGCCGCACGTGCAGGGACTCACCCGGCCGACCTACGCGCTGCGCTCGATGGAGATCCTCGACGAGGTGATCCTGGCGATGCGGCGGCTGCACCAGCCGATCATCGCCGCAGTCAACGGCGCCGCCATCGGCGGTGGCCTGTGCTTGGCCCTGGCCGCCGACATCCGGGTGGCCGCCGGCGACGCCTACTTCCGGGCGGCCGGCATCAACAACGGTCTGACAGCCAGTGAACTGGGGTTGAGCTACCTGCTGCCACGGGCCATCGGATCGTCGAGGGCGTTCGAGATCATGCTCACCGGCCGTGACGTCGACGCCGCTGAGGCCGAACGGATCGGACTCGTGTCCCGCCAGGTACCTGCCGAGCGGCTGCTGAGCACCTGCTACGAGATCGCGGCCCGGATCGCGGCGTTCTCCCGCCCCGGCACCGAGCTGACCAAGCGCACGCTGTGGACCGGGCTGGACGCCAGTACCCTGGAGGGGCACATGCAGGCCGAAGGCCTCGGGCAACTCTATGTGCGCCTGCTCACCGCCAACTTCGAAGAAGCGGTCGCCGCGCGCGCCGAGAAGCGCGCCCCGGTCTTCACCGACGAGAAGTAGGGCCCACTGGGGGCCGGAGCGAAGCGACTCGGGGGACAGGAGAAGCCTTGATCACCGCAACGGACCTCGAGGTCCGCGCCGGCGCGCGCACGCTTCTGCTCGCCGAGGGTCCGGCGCTGCGCATCCAGCCTGGGGACCGCATCGGACTCGTGGGGCGCAACGGAGCCGGTAAGACCACGACGATGCGGATCCTGGCGGGGGAGGCCGAGCCTTACGCGGGAACGGTGATCCGCACCGGTGAGGTCGGCTACCTTCCGCAGGACCCCCGGGAGGGGGACCTCGACGTCCTGGCCCGCGATCGGGTGTTGTCGGCCCGCGGGCTGGACACCCTGCTGGCGGATCTGGAGAAACAGCAGGTGCTGATGGCCGAGGTGGTCGGCGCGGCCGAGCAGGAGAAGGCTGTGCGCCGGTACGGCAATCTCGAAGAACGATTCGCCGCTCTGGGCGGCTACGCGGCGGAGAGTGAGGCCGGCCGGATCTGCGCCAGCCTGGGCCTGGCCGAGCGGGTGCTCACCCAGTCGCTGCGAACACTGTCGGGCGGTCAGCGTCGCCGCGTCGAGTTGGCGCGCATCCTGTTCGCCGCCAGCGACTCCGGGACCGGTTCGGCCACCACGCTGCTGCTCGATGAACCGACCAACCACCTCGACGCCGACTCGGTGGGCTGGCTCCGTGACTTCCTCAAGGCGCACACCGGCGGGCTGGTGATCATCAGTCACAACGTGGAACTGCTGGCCGACGTCGTCAACCGGGTGTGGTTCCTCGATGCGGTCCGCGGAGAGGCCGACATCTACAACATGGGCTGGCAGAAGTATCTCGACGCCCGGGCCACTGATGAGCAACGCCGTCGCCGCGAACGCGCCAACGCGGAGAAGAAGGCGTCGGCCCTGCGTACCCAGGCCGCCAAGATGGGTGCCAAGGCCACCAAAGCCGTTGCTGCGCAGAATATGCTGCGCCGCGCCGAGCGAATGATGTCCGCCCTCGATGACGAGCGGGTCGCCGACAAGGTCGCCAAGATCCGGTTCCCGACACCCGCGCCGTGCGGCCGCACACCGCTGGTGGTCAAAGGCCTGACGAAGAACTACGGGTCGCTGGAGGTGTTCACCGGCGTGGACCTGGCCATCGACCGAGGGTCGCGGGTGGTCGTGCTGGGCCTCAACGGCGCGGGCAAGACCACGCTGCTGCGGCTCATCGCAGGTGTGGAGACCATGGACGCCGGCGCTGTGGAACCCGGTCACGGCCTCAAGATCGGCTACTTCGCCCAGGAGCACGACACCATCGACCCGGCCGCGACGGTGTGGGAGAACATCCGCCACGCCGCCCCCGACACCGGTGAGCAGGAGTTGCGCAGCCTGCTCGGCGCGTTCATGTTCACCGGACCGCAACTCGACCAGCCGGCGGGCACGCTGTCCGGCGGCGAGAAGACCCGCCTGGCGCTGGCCGGGCTGGTGGCCTCCACCGCCAACGTGCTGCTGCTCGACGAACCGACCAACAACCTCGACCCGGCCTCGCGCGAACAGGTCCTCGACGCGCTGCGCAGCTATCTCGGCGCGGTGGTGCTGGTGACCCACGACCCGGGCGCGGCCGAAGCGCTCGAACCGCAGCGGGTGGTGCTGCTGCCCGACGGCACCGAGGACTACTGGTCCGAGGACTACGCCAGCCTCATAGAACTGGCCTGAGTCAGGCCCCTACCCACAACTTTGGCGCGGTAATCCTCGCTGAGCGACGTGTGGTGTCTCGGGACATCGCTGACGCTTATGTCTCGGGTCATCGCTGACACTCATGGTGTCGGTTTGGGCGCGCGGTTGCGGTAGGTTCGCGTGTTTTTGTCGCCGGGTTGGTATTGGC
>JBFYOQ010000258.1:0-5051 GCA_041303735.1 Mycobacterium sp. | reverse complement strand
GTGTCCGAGGGGGGACTTGAACCCCCACGCCCGTTAATAGGGCACTAGCACCTCAAGCTAGCGCGTCTGCCATTCCGCCACTCGGACAAGGTGCCCCCACCGGCGTCCTCGTCGTCGCCGAGGTGGGGCAGCTAAGGCTAACGGATCACGTTGGGTGCGCCCAAACGAGCGCGGCCGGCTCCGCTCAGGTGGCCGGCAACCGCTCGCCGATGGCTCCGGCGATGGCCGCCGCGGCATCGGTCGGGCCGTCGAGACTGCAGGCCTCGATGTCGACGGCGACATTGCCACGGACGGTCAAGGCCCGCTGGCAGGACCACTGCTGCGGGCTGCGCTGCGCGCGCGACACGCTCAGCATGTCGCGGTCGGCGGCCACCGGGCCGACCGTCCACTCCTGATCGGGCGCGAGCGGCTGGGCGTAGGACATCTCCCGGTCGTCGCATCCGGCCCAGCCGTCCCGGGAGCGCTCGAAGAACTCCGAGGCCGACAACGCGGTGGGGAACAGGACGACGGCCTGGGTGGCGAAGTGCGACCAGGCTCGGGCAGTCGGCGGCTCCCGAAGCACCTGGCCCCGCATCCCGGTCCATCCGCTGTCGGCATACGCGTCGCGTTGCGCGGCTCCGGTGATGGCCAGGCAGCCGGGGTCGGTGCCGGCGGGGAAGTGGGCGCTGTGGTCCCACGGTGTGCTGACCTCCTTGGTCACCACCATCTCGTCGCCCCCGACGGCCGACCCGACGTCGGCGGCCGGCAGCAGAACTCCGGGCAGCGCCTGCTCGGTGGTCAGCGGAACGGGCCGGGCCGGCATGGCCGTCCCGGAGGTGGTGGCGGCGCATCCACTGATCGACACGGACAGCAGCGCGACGATCAGGGGCAGCCGGGAGGTCACCGCTAAATAGAACAGCATGAGACGCGTGTTGTAAATGGGGTTGACGTGAAGAATGTGGTAGGCGCCGCACTTGCCGCACCGCCGCGCGCCCGGGGGAGCAGCAGTGATAGGAAAGGACAGTGAGCGATCCAGTCGACGAGGTGGTCGGCCTCGTCAGCGCGCTGATCCGCTTCGACACCTCCAACACCGGTGATCCGGCCACCACCAAGGGTGAGGCCGAGTGCGCACGCTGGGTCGCCGAGCAACTGCGGGAGGTGGGCTACTCCCCGGAGTACCTGGAGTCCGGCGCCCCCGGTCGCGGCAACGTCGTCGTCCGACTTCCCGGCGCGGACCGGGAGCGCGGAGCGCTGCTGATCCACGGGCACCTCGACGTGGTGCCGGCCGAGGCAGCCGATTGGAGCGTGCATCCGTTCTCCGGCGCGGTGTCAGACGGCTACGTCTGGGGCCGCGGCGCGGTGGATATGAAGGACATGTGCGGCATGATGCTGGCCGTCGCGCGGCACTTCAAACGCGCGAACATCACACCGCCGCGCGATCTGGTGTTCGCGTTCGTCGCCGACGAGGAGCACGGCGGCAAGTACGGGGCGCAGTGGCTGGTGGCCAATCGGCCCGACCTCTTCGCCGGCGTCACCGAGGCCATCGGCGAGGTCGGCGGATTTTCGGTCACCCTGCCGTGTAAGGACGGCGGCGAGCGGCGGCTCTATCTCATCGAGACCGCGGAGAAGGGGCTGCTGTGGATGCGCCTGACCGCGCGCGGCCGCGCCGGGCACGGCTCGATGGTGCACGACGACAACGCCGTCACCGCCATCGCCGAAGCGGTGGCCACACTCGGCCGACACGAGTTCCCGCTGGTGCTGACCGACACCGTCGCCCAGTTCCTCGTCGCCGTCGGCGAGGAGACCGGCTACGGATTCGACCCCGATTCGCCGGATCTGGAGGGGGCGGTCGCCAAACTCGGTCCGATCGCCCGGCTGATCGGCGCGACTCTGCGCGACACCGCCAACCCCACCATGCTGACCGCCGGCTACAAGGCGAACGTCATCCCGGCCACCGCCGAGGCCGTCGTCGACTGCCGGGTGCTGCCCGGCCGGCAGGCGGCTTTCGAGCGTGAGGTCGACGAACTCATCGGCCCCGGTATCACCCGGGAGTGGATCTCGGAGTTGCCCTCCTATGAGACCGGGTTCGACGGCCGCCTGGTCGACGCGATGAACTCTGCGATCATTGCCGTCGACCCGGATGCCCGGACTGTTCCATACATGCTGTCGGGCGGAACGGATGCGAAAGCCTTTGCCCACCTGGGTATCCGGTGCTTTGGCTTCGCGCCGTTGCGGCTGCCCCCGGAGTTGGACTTCGCCGCGCTGTTCCACGGCGTCGATGAGCGGGTGCCGGTCGATGCGCTGCAGTTCGGCGCCCGTGTGCTCGAACACTTCCTCACCCACTGCTGACCCCCGAGAAGGGAACCATCATGGCCTTTGCCTACAACCCGTACGACTTTCTGCCCGCGCTGCCCGGTTTCACGCTCACCAGCCGCGACGTCACCGACTCCCAACCGCTCAAGCAGGCACAGGTCAGTGGGATCATGGGCGCCGGCGGCCAGGACACCTCGCCGCAGTTGAGTTGGTCGGGTTTCCCGGAGCAGACCCGCAGTTTCGCGGTCACCGTCTTCGATCCGGATGCGCCGACGGCCTCGGGCTTCTGGCACTGGGCGGTGGCCAATCTGCCGGCCACCGTCACCGAACTGCCCGCCGGGATCGGCGACGGGTCGGTGCTGCCGGGCGAGGCGATCACGCTGCGCAATGACGCCGGTCTTGCGCGCTACGTCGGCGCTGCCCCGCCGGCCGGCCACGGCTACCACCGCTACTTCATCGCGGTGCATGCGGTGAAGGTGGAGAAACTCGATCTCACCGCCGACGCCAGCCCGGCGTATCTCGGGTTCAATCTGTTCATGAACGCGATCGCCCGTGCCGTCATCCATGGCACCTACGAGCAGAAGTAGCTCAGGGCATAGATCAGCGGTGCGCTGAACCGACGGCCTGCGAGAGCGAGGAGAACCCGCCGTCGCGCAGCCGGGAGGCGATGCCGTCGTGAATCTCCTTGGCCCACATGCCGCCCCCGTAGACGAAGCCGGTGTAGCCCTGCAGCAGCGACGCTCCGCACGTGATCCTTTCCCAGGCGTCGTCGGCGGTCTCGATGCCGCCCACCCCGATCAGCACCAGCCGGTCGCCGACGCGGGAGTAGAGCCGGCGCAGCACCTCGCACGCGCGGTGCGCCACCGGTGGCCCGGAGACGCCACCGGGGCCCAACGCCGCCACGCCCGGGGTGAGCAGACCGGACCGCGACACCGTGGTGTTGGTGGCCACGATCCCGGCCAGGCCCAACTCCACCGCGAGGTCGGCCACCGCGTCGACGTCGCCGTCGGACAGATCGGGGGCGATTTTGACGAGCACCGGGGTGGATGTCTGCGCCAGCACCGCCGACAGGATCGGGCGCAAAGACTCGACGGCTTGCAGATCCCGCAGCCCCGGCGTGTTGGGTGAGCTGACGTTGACCACCAGGTAGGCCGCCAGCGGGCCGAGCATCCGGGCGCTGGAGGCGTAGTCCTGCGGGGCTTGCTCGGGCGGGGTGATCTTCGATTTGCCGATGTTCACCCCGATCGGCACGCCGGGGGAGTGCCGGGCCAGTCGTAGCGCCAACTGGCCGGCGCCGGCGTTGTTGAAGCCCATCCGGTTGAGCAGCCCGCGATCGGCGGGCAGCCGGAACAGCCGCGGCTCCGGGTTGCCGGGCTGCGGATGGGAAGTGACGGTGCCGATCTCGGCGTAGCCGAAGCCCAGTGCCCCCCAGGCGTCCAGGCCCAGGCCGTCCTTGTCGAACCCCGCAGCCAGGCCCAGCGGCCCGGGGAAGTGCACCCCGAACACCGTGCTGCCCAGGATCGGGTCGTGCGGCGCCAGCACCCGGCCCAGGGCTCGCCTGGCGGCGCCGGTGGCGGTGGCGCCGCGCAGCGCGGCGAATACCAGGGTGTGAATGCGTTCCGGTGGGGCCAGGAACAGCGCCCGGCGCACCGCGTCGTAGATCACGGTCCCGGCTGATCCGACAGCTGCGCGCCATCCGTCCGGGTCTTCTTGCGGCGCAACAGCACTCGCCTGCTGCCATCGGTGTACAGCCGTACCCTGGTCAACTCCCAGCCCCGGTACTCGGCTTCGATCGACAGCCGTGTCGAGGCGCTGATCCGCGTCACGTCGGGCGGTAGCCGCAGTGGAATCCACTCGTAGTCATCGGAGAGGTCCACCTCCCAGGCCGCGGGCATCCGGCCGTGCGGGGCCGCGCTCACCGGTTGCCCGTCGCGTCGTCGATCACCTGGACGCCGCCACCGGTGGCGGACACCACATACAGGGTGCCCGACGAGTCGTCGAAAGCCAGCGAATTCGGTTGTTGCACGCTCGGGTAACGCACCTTCTCCACGGGGATTCCAGTAGCGAGATCGTAGCCAACCACGGTGTTGGTTGCCGTCTGGGAAACCCATGCCCACTGCCGCGATCCGGTCAGACCGAAGGGGGCGTCAGCCACCGGGAAGGCCTGTCGTTGGATCAGCGGATCCACCGAGAACACCATCAGCTGCCCGCCCCGGGTGTCGGTGACCAGCACCCTGCCCACCGGATCGGCGGTGATGGACGTGGCGCCCAGCCCGGCGCGCAGTGCCTGCGCCGGTGCGCCCTCGGCGGTGAGCGCGGTCACCGAACTCTGCGCCCGGTCGAGCACAACCGCGATATCGCCCACCGTGACGATCGCGTCGACGCCGGCGAAGATGTCGGTCCTGCGGCTCACCGTCATATCCGCGGCCAGGGTGAACGCCGTCCCGTCGGCGCTGCCCAGCAGCAACCGGCCGTCGGCCCGGCGGGCGACGGCGGTGAAGTCGGTGGCGCTCTCGCCCTCGATCGGGGTCGTGGTCACCCGGCCGGCCGCCACATCGACGGTCAACAGGGCGCCGCGGGTGGCGGCGTACACCGTTCCGTTCCCGTCGCCGGCCACCGCGGTGGCCGCTGTCGGCAGTGCGATGGTGCGCGGGGCGCCGGTGCGGCCGAGCATTGTCAGGGCCGCGCCGGGGGCGAAGAGCACCAGCGATGCGGTCGCGCGGTCATACAGGGCGCCCTCGGGGCGGCCGCCCACGGGC
>JBFYOQ010000257.1:0-4710 GCA_041303735.1 Mycobacterium sp. | reverse complement strand
CCGGCCGCACCGACGGTGGACGAACCCGGGCGCCGGGCGGTGCTGCAGGGTGCCGCCGCCGTGGCCGTCGCGCTCGCCGCGGTGTCGGGGGTGGCCGCGGTGTCGAGCGCGCCGGTGGCGCGGGCGTCGGAGGCCGCGAAGATCGCCGTCATCGGCGACTCCTACACCGAGGGATCGGGGGAGGGCGGCAACGGACCCCGATCCTGGCCGCAGATCGCGTGGCAAATGCTGGCGGCCGAGGGCGTGGAGGTCGACGCCGATATCGCCGCCGAGGGTGGCGCGGGCTACGGGCAACCCGGCCGACGTGGCAACGTCTTTCAGGATCTCACCGCCCAAGCGGTGCGCCGCGGCGACCAGTTGGTGGTGTTCTTCGGCTCACGCAACGACCAACCGGTGGACCCGCATCGGCTTCCCCGGTTCGCCGCTGACGCGTTCCTGTTGGCCCGCTACGCCGCACCTGCCGCCAAGCTGATGGTGATCGGTCCGCCGTGGCCAACGGCCACTCCGCCGCCCGGGGTGCTCACGATCCGTGACAGCCTGCGCGACCAGGCCGCCGCCGTCGGCGCGATGTTCGTCGACCCCATCGCGCAGGGATGGTTCGTCGGCCGACCAGATCTCATCGGTGACGACGGCGTGCATCCCACTGACGCCGGACATGCCTACATGGCGGCCAGGATCGCCCCGCTGATCTACGACCAGCTCACGATCAGGCTCTAGTCGTCCTCGTCGTCGGCCGGCGGCGGGTTGAGTTCGTCCGGCGGCGGCGGCGGTGGCTGACGGTTGAGCCAGTCCCGGAGCCGGAACAGCTGACTGGCCACCAGACCCACGCCGACCAGCAGCACACCTCCGATGATCAACGCTGTGGTCACGGGCATGCCCCTTCCCTGCGGCGCCAACTACCCTCAACACAGTGTCTCAGGTGTCCGCGTCCCAGGCGTCTGCCGCCGACGTGGCTGCCCTGCGCGGGCGGCTCGACGGACTCACGATCCGCGATGCCGCGCGGCTGCGCCGCCGGCTGAAGTCACCGCGCGGACCGCTCAGCGCCGACACACTTGCCGATCTCGCCCGCCAGGTCACCGCCGGTGAGGCACTCATCGCCGCCCGTGCCGCGGCGGTGCCGTCCATCACCTACCCGGACCTTCCGGTCAGTGCCCGCCGCGATGACCTCGCGGCCGCCATCCGCGAGCACCAGGTGGTCATCGTCGCGGGGGAGACCGGATCGGGCAAGACCACCCAATTGCCCAAGATCTGCCTGGAGGCCGGCCGCGGCGTGCGGGGCGTGATCGGGCACACCCAGCCCCGCCGGCTTGCGGCCCGTACCGTCGCGCAGCGCATCGCCGACGAGTTGGCCGTACCCCTCGGCGAGGCCGTCGGCTACACGGTGCGGTTCACCGACCAGGTCTCCGACCGCACCCTGGTGAAGGTCATGACCGACGGCATCCTGCTCGCCGAGATCCAGCGGGACCGTCGGCTGCTGCGCTACGACACCCTGATCATCGACGAGGCGCACGAGCGCAGTCTCAACATCGACTTCCTGCTCGGCTACCTGCACCAGCTTCTGCCGCAACGGCCGGACCTCAAGCTGATCGTCACCTCCGCCACCATCGAGCCGCAGCGGTTCGCCGCGCACTTCGGCGGCTCCGGTTCGCCCGCTCCGATCATCGAAGTGTCCGGCCGCACCTATCCGGTCGAGATCCGTTACCGCCCATTAGACTTCGTGCCGGAGATCGACGACAGCGACGATCCCGACGATCCCGATCATGAAGTGGTGCGGATCGAGCCTCGCGATCAGACCGAAGCCATCATCGATGCGCTCAACGAACTGGCGGACGAGCCCCCGGGGGACGTGCTGGTCTTCCTGTCCGGTGAGCGCGAGATCCGCGACACCGCGGAGGCGGTGCGCGGGGCACTCGACCGCGTCGAGGTGCTGCCGTTGTACGCGCGTCTGCCAACCGCCGAGCAGCAAAAGGTATTCAACGCCACCGCCAACACCAGCCGGCTGACCCGCCGGATCGTGCTGGCTACCAACGTCGCCGAGACGTCGCTGACGGTCCCGGGCGTTCGCTACGTCGTCGACCCCGGGACCGCGCGGATCTCCCGCTACAGCCGCCGCACCAAGGTTCAGCGGCTGCCCATCGAGCCGATTTCGCAGGCTTCCGCCGCCCAGCGTGCCGGGCGGTCCGGGCGCACCGCCCCGGGGGTGTGTATCCGGCTGTACTCCGAGCAGGACTTCGATAACCGTCCGCGCTACACCGACCCGGAGATTCTGCGCACCAACCTCGCCGCGGTGATGCTTCAGATGGCGGCGTTGCAGCTCGGTGAGATGGAAAGCTTCGGGTTCCTCGATCCACCGGATCGCCGCAGTGTGCGCGACGGCGTGGCACTGCTGCAGGAACTCGGGGCTTTCGACGCCGCCGGCGATATCACCGCACTGGGACGGCGGCTTGCGCAGCTTCCGGTTGATCCCCGCCTGGGCCGGATGATCCTGCAGGCCGACACCGAAGGTTGCGTCGCGGAAGTTCTGGTGCTCGCCGCGGCCCTGTCGATCCCGGATCCTCGGGAGCGGCCCGCCGACGCCGAGGAGGCCGCGCGTGCCAAGCATGCCCGCTTCGCCGACGACAGCAGCGATTTCCTCTCCTATCTGAACCTGTGGCGATACCTGCTCACGCAGCGCAAAGCACTGTCGGGCAGTGCCTTTCGCCGGATGTGCCGCCAGGAGTTTCTACACTATCTGCGCATCAGGGAGTGGCAGGACCTCACCGGGCAGCTGCGCGGCATCGCCCGCGACATCGGGATCCGGGAGTCGGGTGATCGTGAACCGGCCGATCCGGCGCGCGTACACGCCGCGCTGGTGGCCGGACTGCTGTCGCATGTCGGGCTGCGTGAGGGCGACGGCCGGGAGTACACCGGCGCGCGCAACGTCCGGTTCGTGCTCGCGCCCGGCTCGGTTCTCACCAAACGCCCGCCGCGCTGGCTGGTGGTGGCCGACCTGGTCGAGACCAGCCGGCTCTACGGCCGGGTGGCCGCGCGCATCGAGCCCGAGACCGTGGAGCGCGTCGCCGGTGATCTGGTGGCGCGCAGCTACAGCGAGCCGCACTGGGACGCCGCGCGCGGCGAAGTGGTGGCGTTCGTTCGCGTCACCCTCTACGGCCTGGTGCTGGCGGCGCGCCGGCGGGTCGGCTACGCGGCCGTCGACCCGGCGCTGTGCCGGGAACTGTTCATCCGGCACGCCCTGGTGGAGGGCGACTGGGAGACCCGGCACCATTTCTTCGCCGACAACATGGTGCTGCGCGCGGAGTTGGCCGAACTGGAGGAGCGGGCCCGCCGCCGCGACCTGCTCGCCGGCGACGACGAGATCTTCGCCTTCTACGACACCCGCATTCCCGCAGACGTGGTCTCCGCACGCCACTTCGACGGCTGGTGGCGCAAACAACGTCGCCGCACCCCCGACATGCTGACCATGACGCGCGACGACCTGGTGCGCGGCGACGATGCCGATACCGACCGGCCGGATCATTGGCGCGCCGGGGATCTTTCGCTGCCGCTGACCTACCGCTTCGAACCGGGTGCCGACGACGACGGCGTCACCGTCCACGTCCCGGTCGGGGTGCTGGCCCGCGTCAGCGCCGACGAGTTCGGCTGGCAGGTACCCGCCCTGCGCGAGGAACTTCTGACCGCGCTCATCAAGTCTCTGCCGAAAGACCTGCGGCGCAACTTCGTTCCGGCCCCGGACACCGCCCGCGCTCTCCTGCCGGCCATCACCCCCGGGGACGGGCCACTGCTGGATGCGTTGCAGCGCGAACTACACCGCGCCACCGGGGTGCTGGTTCCCGTCACCGCGTTCGACCCGGACAAGCTCCCGGCGCATCTGCGCATCACCTTCGCCGTCCAGGCCGCCGACGGAACCGAAGTCGCACGCGGCAAGGATCTCAACGCGCTGAAGGCCGCCCTATCCGGGCAGACCAGTCGCGCCGTCACCGACGCACTGGCCTCCGGTCTGGAACGCACCGGTCTGCGCGAGTGGCCAGACGACCTCGACGCGTTGCCGCGCAGCGTCCAGCGCGGCGAAGTGAAGGGCTATCCGGGCTTCGTCGGCTCCGGTGGATCTGTCGATCTTCGGGTGTTCGCCACCGAAGCCGAACGTGAAATCGCCATGCGTACCGGGCTGCGCCGGTTACTGCGGTCCGGTGCGCCGTCGCTGGCGAAATCATTAGAGAAGCAACTCGACCCGCGGCGTCGTCTGTCCCTGGGCGCGAACCCCGATGGCTCGCTGGCCGCGCTGCTGGACGACTGTGCCGACGCCGCCGTCGACGTGTTGGCCCCAGAGCCGGTGTGGACCAGGGAGCACTTCGCCGTCGCCCGCGACCGGGTACGCGACGGTATCGCGGCGATGACCGCCGACATCCTGGGGCGGGTGGAAACTGTGCTGACTGCATTGCACGCCGCGCAGGTGGCGCTGCCCGACGATCCACCGCCGGCCCAGGCCGAGGCCGTCGCCGACATCCGAGCGCAGCTGTCCGCTCTGCTGCCCGCCGGCTTCGTGACCGAGACCGGTGCGGCGCATCTGGGCGACCTCGCCCGGTACCTCGGTGCCATCTCGCGGCGGCTGGAGCGGCTGCCGCACGGGCTGGCCGCCGACCGGGAACGGATGCAACGGGTGGCAGATGTGCAAGCCGCCTACGACGAACTGCGTCAGGCACTGTCGCCGGC
>JBFYOQ010000256.1:0-13654 GCA_041303735.1 Mycobacterium sp. | reverse complement strand
CCCCCGTGTCAACGATGCCCATGCGGCCATCATGGTTCAATCGCCGGTAGCGTTGGGCTATCCACCGCACCAACAGGTGCGCGGAAGGAGCCGTTATGACTGAATCACCCCGTTCTGAATCCTCTGACGCCTTCGACAGCCCCGACGACGCCCGTGACGGCGATGCCGCCGAGCTGGAGCAGTTGCGTCGGGAGGCCTCTTTGCTGCGTGAGCAGCTGCAGAATGTGGCCGGAGGGTCCCGCGGCTCCCGAGAGGTGCAGCAGCTCGAGGCCCGGATCGATTCGCTGGCGGCCCGTAACTCCAAGCTGATGGACACCCTCAAGGAAGCGCGCCAGCAGCTGCTGGCGCTGCGCGAGGAGGTGGACCGGCTGGGCCAGCCTCCCAGCGGGTACGGGGTCCTACTGGGCGCCCACGACGACGACACCGTCGACGTCTTCACCTCCGGCCGCAAGATGCGGCTGACCTGCTCGCCGAACATCGACATCAAGGCCATGAAGAAGGGCCAGACCGTCCGGCTCAACGAGGCGCTGACCGTGGTCGAGGTCGGCACCTTCGAAGCCGTCGGCGAGATCAGCACCTTGCGTGAGGTGCTCGCCGATGGGCACCGTGCCCTGGTGGTCGGGCACGCCGACGAGGAGCGCATCGTGTGGCTGGCCGAACCCCTGGTGGCGGCCGAGGACATGGCACCCGAGGTCGCCGCACTGCTGGATGAGGACGACCAGCCGCGCAGGCTGCGCCCCGGCGACTCGCTGCTGGTCGACACCAAGGCCGGCTACGCCTTCGAGCGCATTCCCAAGGCCGAGGTCGAAGATCTGGTGCTCGAGGAGGTGCCGGACGTCTCTTACGAGGACATCGGCGGCCTCACCCGCCAGATCGAGCAGATCCGTGACGCCGTCGAGCTGCCGTTCCTGCACAAGGAGCTGTACCGCGAGTACTCGCTGCGCCCGCCCAAGGGCGTGCTGCTCTACGGCCCGCCCGGTTGCGGCAAGACGCTGATCGCCAAGGCGGTGGCCAACTCGCTGGCCAAGAAGATGGCCGAGGTGCGTGGCGAGGACGCCCGCGAGGCGAAGTCCTACTTCCTCAACATCAAGGGTCCTGAACTGCTGAACAAGTTCGTCGGCGAGACCGAACGGCACATCCGGCTGATCTTCCAGCGCGCCCGGGAGAAGGCGTCCGAAGGCACCCCGGTGATCGTGTTCTTCGACGAGATGGACTCGATCTTCCGGACCCGCGGCACCGGTGTGAGCTCCGATGTGGAGACCACGGTGGTGCCGCAGCTGCTCAGTGAGATCGACGGTGTGGAGGGCCTGGAGAACGTCATCGTCATCGGTGCCTCCAACCGCGAGGACATGATCGACCCGGCCATCCTGCGGCCGGGACGGCTGGACGTGAAGATCAAGATCGAGCGCCCCGATGCCGAAGCCGCCCAGGACATCTTCAGCAAGTACCTCACCGAGAATCTCCCGGTGAACGCCGACGACCTCGCGGAGTTCGGCGGCGACCGGGCGCTGACGATCAAGACGATGATCGAGAAGGTCGTCGACCGGATGTATGCCGAGATCGACGACAACCGCTTCCTGGAGGTCACCTACGCCAACGGTGACAAGGAGGTCATGTATTTCAAGGACTTCAACTCCGGTGCGATGATCCAGAACGTCGTCGACCGGGCCAAGAAGTTCGCGATCAAGTCGGTGCTCGAGAGCAACCAGCACGGTCTGCGCATCCAGCACCTGCTGGACTCGATCGTCGACGAGTTCGCCGAGAACGAGGACCTGCCCAACACCACCAATCCCGATGACTGGGCACGGATCTCGGGCAAGAAGGGCGAGCGGATCGTCTACATCCGCACGCTGGTCACCGGCAAGAGCTCCAGCGCGAGCCGGGCGATCGACACCGAATCCAACCTGGGTCAGTACCTGTAGAGCTCAGTACCTCTAGAACTGCAGCGAGTAGCTGTTGGTCAGCTCATCCTGGGTGACGTGCGCCTGTCGCTGCGTGGTGTCCACCGTCAATGGTTCCGTGAGCGTGCGGGTTTCGTAGCGCCACCCGGGCGGCGGGTTCAATCGCGACGCCAGTCCGGGCAAATCGTCGAGGGTCAGATTCTTGTCGACGACCTGACTCCAGGTCTGCATCACCCAGCGCTGGTCATCGGCGTCGATGAGTTCGAAGACCGGCCGGCCCGCGTCGAAGGTGAACACCGCGCGGCGGTCCACCTTGTTCACCGAGTAGGGCGCCGGATTGTTCGACGACAGCTGGACCGTCGCCTGCTCGATCATCTCGATGCCGCCGAAACTGGTGGTCGGCTGGGGGGTGCCGGCTTTCTTGGCGATGCGGCTCATCAGCCAGTAGCGCGGGCCGTTCAGCAGCGCGGCCGCCGCACCGTGGTCCTTGGCGATCGCATCGGCGTCGAGGCGCTCCCACAACGGCGCGGGGCAGTCGTTGAGCGGAAAGCTGTTGTACACGGTCGCTTCCGGACCGGCCTCACCGATGCGCACCAGCAGCACCTCGCCGTAGCGCTTACCGAACACATCATCACCCGGACCGTCAGCCACCGCGCACTCCCGTCGTCGTCGCATCCTGCCGCGAGGCCCGGTAGCGGGCGCGGGCGCGCAGGGTCACTCTGAGATTGTCCAGCATCGGTTCCAGGAACTCCGCCCGGTACTGCGCGTCGGTGACCGCCTTGGCCGACACGTACATGAACGTGATGGCGGTCAGCAGCATGGTGGTCTGGATCAGCGAGTCCGGCACCGGCAGCGTCATGCCGAGCAGTTCACCGTCCGCGCGGCCGTTGCCCCGGGTCCAGGCATCCAGCACCGGCGGGCTGACCAGAATCAGACCGAGGGTGAAGAACACCGAACCGGTCATCACCGCCACGGTCAGTACGTGCACCAACTGCGATGCCGCCACCACGAAGACGGTGTTGAGGCGTTCGCGAACCGACAACGCATCGGTGTGGTCGGGGTCGGGGATCTGATCGAACGGCGTTCCGGTCAGCGCGGGCGAGTCCGCACCGACGGCTCCCGCCGCAGGAGGGGGTGCGGCGAGCAGTGGCCGCACCCGATCCAACGTGGCGGTCACCAGGAAGCTGGCGGCGAGCAGGAACAGGAAACCCATGCCGAGCCATAACCGGCCGCGGGTGATCAGCGATGTCATCAGCCAGACGTAGGTGTTGAAGAACACCAGGAAGGTGAGCAGGACCACCGGCAGGGCGCGGACGAACATGCCCGCGGTCAGCGCGACATTCGACACCGCCAACTCGGCGACCCAGCCCAGGATGGAGCCCACACCGGTCGCGGTGCAGATTCCGATGACCGCGATCGCCACCGCGAAGATCACCACGTTCACCGCGGTGCGCGAACTGGGGCCGCCGAGCACCGCGCCGGTCGCGATGACAGCCACCGAGATCGCCGCCGCCAGCAGCCGGCGCCGGCGTGAGCCGATCCTGCCGACCAGCCATCCGGTGACCGCGGCGGCGGGCAGCAGCACGGCCAGCAGTCCCAGTACGACACTCTCCGACAGGTCGGGCCGCCCGGCGATGTCGACGGTGTGCTGCCCGGAGATCGCCACGATGAGTATGGAGTTGACCGCCACCACGGCCAGTGCCGCCAGCGCGGGCGCCGATCTGCTGGGGACCCGGCGCACCAGCGCCGCCGGTCGCACCACCGCCGGCAGGCCCCGGCTGAGGAACCATCGCTCGGCCGCGTACGAGTCGCTCATGGTGGTCGCCACTCTAACGTCGGAGCGCCGCCACCCTGACGTCGGTTATCCCACCACTAGGCTGTCCGGTATGCAGCGGATCATCGGCACTGAGGTCGAGTACGGCATCTCCTCGCCCACCGATCCGACCGCGAATCCGATCCTCACATCCACCCAGGCGGTGCTGGCCTACGCCGCGGCGGCGGGCATCCAGCGCGCCAAACGCACCCGGTGGGACTACGAAGTCGAATCCCCGCTGCGCGACGCCCGCGGCTTCGACCTGAGTCGCGCGACCGGGCCGCCGCCGATCGTCGACGCCGACGAGGTGGGCGCGGCGAACATGATCCTCACCAATGGCGCCCGGCTCTATGTCGATCACGCCCATCCCGAGTACTCCGCCCCCGAGGTCACCGACCCGATGGACGCGGTGATCTGGGACAAGGCCGGCGAGCGGGTCATGGAGGCCGCCGCCCGGCACGTCGCGAGCGTGCCCGGTGCCACCAAACTGCAGCTCTACAAGAACAACGTCGACGGCAAGGGCGCCTCCTACGGCACCCATGAGAACTATCTGATGAGCCGGCAGACCCCGTTCTCCGCCGTCATCGCCGGGCTGACGCCGTTCATGGTGTCGCGGCAGGTGGTCACCGGCTCCGGGCGGGTGGGCATCGGTCCCTCCGGTGACGAGCCGGGTTTCCAGCTGTCCCAGCGCGCCGACTACATCGAGGTCGAGGTCGGCCTGGAGACCACCCTCAAGCGCGGCATCATCAACACCCGCGACGAGCCGCACGCTGACGCCGACAAGTACCGTCGGCTGCACGTCATCATCGGCGACGCCAACCTCGCTGAGACGTCCACCTATCTCAAGGTCGGCACCACCGCCCTGGTCCTCGACGTCATCGAGGAGGGCCCGCAATTCGGCCTGGACCTCTCCGACCTGGCGCTGGCCCGCCCGGTGCATGCGGTGCACGCCGTGAGCCGCGACCCGTCGCTGCGGGCAACCGTCGCGCTGGCCGACGGCCGCGAGCTCACCGCACTGGCGCTGCAGCGCATCTACCTCGACCGGGTCGCCAAACTTCTCGACGCCCGCGACCCCGATCCGCGGGCAACCCACGTCGTCGAGACCTGGGCGCACATCCTGGATCTGCTGGAACGCGACCCCATGGAGTGCGCGGAGTTGCTGGACTGGCCGGCCAAGCTGCGTCTACTCGACGGCTTCCGGCACCGCGAGAACCTGAGTTGGTCGGCGCCCCGGCTGCAGCTGGTGGACCTGCAGTACTCCGACGTGCGCCTGGACAAAGGCCTGTACAACCGGCTGGTGGCCCGCGGCTCGATGAAGCGGCTGGTCACCGAGCAACAGGTGCTCGACGCCGTCGACAACCCGCCTACCGACACCCGCGCCTACTTCCGGGGCGAGTGCCTGCGCCGGTTCGGTGCCGACATCGCCGCCGCCAGCTGGGACTCGGTGATCTTCGACCTCGGCGGCGACTCGCTGGTGCGCATCCCCACCCTGGAGCCGCTGCGGGGTTCCAAGGCCCACGTCGGAGCGCTGCTGGACTCGGTGAACAGCGCCGCCGAACTGGTCGAACAACTGACCACCTAGCGGGGCCGTCGAGGGCGTCCGCCGCGGACCGGACGGTACTGTGGAGCCCGGCGACCCCGCGGGACCAACTTCGAGGCCGCTGATGAGAGCAGGAGGCAGCGATGGCTCAGGAACAGACCAAGCGTGGCGGCGGCGGTGGCGAGGACGACGACCTCTCCGGTGACGGCGCCGGCGGGCAGGAGCGTCGTGAAAAGCTCGCCGCCGAGACCGACGACCTGCTTGATGAGATCGACGACGTTCTCGAAGAGAACGCCGAGGACTTTGTTCGGGCGTACGTCCAAAAGGGCGGACAGTGACCTGGCCGCCCTCTGAGCGCCTGGCCACCAACTCACCTCTGACCGGTTCGTCATCGAATTCCTTCGATTTGTCGTCGTTCTCGGAGCTCTTGCGGCACAGGGCACCTGAGCTGCTTCCGGGACACCGATTCGCCGGCCTGGCGGTGACCGCCGGTGACGCACTGCCGCACGGAACCACGATCGTCGCGCTGAAATATCCGGGCGGTGTGCTGATCGCCGGGGACCGGCGCTCGACGCAGGGAAACATGATCGCCGGCCGCGACGTGCAGAAGGTCTACATCACCGACGACTACACCGCTACCGGCATCGCCGGAACGGCCGCCCTGGCGGTGGAGTTCGCCCGCCTGTACGCGGTGGAACTCGAGCATTACGAGAAGCTCGAGGGCCTCCCGATGACGTTCGCCGGCAAGGTGAACCGGCTGGCGATCATGGTGCGCGGCAACCTCGGTGCCGCCCTGCAGGGTTTCGTCGCGCTGCCACTGCTGGTCGGGTACGACCTCGACGCCCCGGATCCGGTGGCGGCCGGGCGCATCGTGTCCTTCGACGCCGCCGGTGGGTGGCATATCGAGGACGAGGGCTATCAGGCCGTCGGCTCCGGTTCGCTGTTCGCCAAGTCCTCGATGAAGAAGTTGTACCCGGCTGTCACAGATGCCGATTCGGCTCTGCGGGTCGCGGTCGAGGCGCTCTACGACGCCGCCGACGACGACTCCGCGACCGGTGGTCCCGATCTGGTGCGCGGCATCTATCCCACCGCGGTCCTCATCGAAGCCGGCGGCGCCAGCGAGGTCACCGAGGAACGGGTTGCCACGCTGGCCCGCGAGGTGATCTCCGAGCGCGAGCGGACCGATGAGTTCGGTCCGGGCCGGGGACCGAATAACCAAGCGCCCCGGGCCGATTCATGAGCTTCCCGTATTTCATCTCGCCCGAGCAGGCGATGCGCGAGCGCTCGGAACTGGCGCGCAAAGGTATCGCCCGGGGGCGCAGCGTGGTCACGCTCGCGTACGCCGGTGGGGTGCTGTTCGTCGCCGAGAACCCGTCCCGCTCGCTGCAGAAGGTCAGTGAGATCTACGACCGGGTGGGTTTCGCCGCCGTGGGACGGTTCAACGAATTCGACAGCCTGCGCCGCGGTGGCATCCAGTACGCCGACACCCGTGGCTACGCCTACGACCGCCGGGATGTGACCGGCCGCCAGTTGGCCAATGTCTACGCCCAGACCCTGGGCACCATCTTCACCGAGCAGGCCAAGCCCTACGAGGTCGAGTTGTGCGTCGCCGAGGTCGGGCACTTCGGGGAGACCAAGGCGCCGGAGTTGTACCGGATCACCTACGACGGGTCCATCGCCGATGAGCCGCATTTCGTCGTCATGGGCGGCACCACCGAACCGATCATCAACGCGCTCAAGGAGTCCTACACCGAGAATGCCGAGCTGGCCGGTGCGCTGCGCATCGCGGTCGACGCCCTGCAGGCCGGGATAAGCAGTGCGGCGGGTTCGGCTACCCCGCAGGCTGAGTCGCGGGTGCTGGGCCCCGCCACCCTTGAGGTGGCGATCCTCGACGCCACCCGCCCCCGGCGCGCGTTCCGGCGCATCACCGGTGCGGCACTGGAAGCCATGCTGCCGCCGGTGCCCGCGCAGGATGGCGCCGAGCCCGCCTGATGCCCGGCCCGATGCGCCGACCTGCTTGTCCGTCGGCCCGCCCGGTCAACCAGTAGGCTCGTGGCGTGCAGCGGCGAATCATGGGCATCGAAACCGAGTTCGGTGTCACCTGCACTTTCCACGGCCACCGCAGGCTGTCGCCGGACGAGGTGGCCCGCTACCTGTTCCGCCGGGTGGTGTCGTGGGGCCGCAGCTCCAACGTGTTCCTGCGCAACGGCGCGCGGCTATACCTCGACGTGGGCAGCCACCCGGAGTACGCCACGGCCGAGTGCGACAACCTCGCCCAGCTGGTCACCCATGACCGGGCCGGTGAGCGTGTGCTCGAGGATCTGCTCATCGACGCCGAGCAACGGCTCGCCGACGAGGGCATCGGCGGGGACATCTACCTGTTCAAGAACAACACCGACTCGGCCGGCAACTCCTACGGTTGCCACGAGAACTACCTCATCGTGCGGGCCGGGGAGTTCTCCCGAATCTCCGATGTGCTGTTGCCCTTTCTGGTCACCCGCCAGTTGATCTGCGGCGCCGGCAAGGTACTGCAGACCCCGAAGGCGGCCACGTTCTGTCTCTCGCAGCGTGCCGAGCACATTTGGGAGGGCGTCTCCAGCGCCACCACCCGGTCGCGGCCGATCATCAACACCCGCGACGAGCCGCATGCCGACGCCGAGAAGTACCGCCGGCTGCACGTCATCGTCGGCGACTCCAATATGAGCGAGACGACCACCATGCTCAAGGTGGGATCGGCCGCCCTGGTGCTGGAGATGATCGAAGCCGGCGTGCCGTTCCGCGATTTCTCCCTGGACAACCCGATCCGCGCCATCCGGGAGGTCAGCCACGATCTCACCGGACGGCGCCCGGTCCGGCTGGCCGGCGGCCGGCAGGCCAGCGCGCTGGACATCCAGCGTGAGTATTACGCCCGCGCGGTCGAGTACCTGCAGTCCCGCGAGCCCAACACGCAGGTCGACCAGGTGGTCGACCTGTGGGGCCGCCAACTCGACGCCGTGGAGAGCCAGGACTTCGCCAAGGTGGACACCGAGATCGACTGGGTGATCAAGCGCAAGCTCTTTCAGCGCTACCAGGACCGCTACAGCATGGAGCTGTCCGATCCGAAGATCAGCCAGCTCGACCTCGCCTACCACGACATCAAGCGCGGCCGGGGAGTGTTCGACCTGCTGCAGCGCAAGGGCCTGGCCACCCGGGTCACCACCGACGAGGAGATCGAGGCCGCCGTCGACACCCCACCGCAGACCACCCGAGCCAAGCTGCGCGGGGAGTTCATCACCGCCGCCCAGCAGGCCGGCCGGGACTTCACCGTCGACTGGGTGCACCTCAAGCTCAACGATCAGGCCCAGCGGACGGTGCTGTGCAAGGACCCGTTCCGCTCCAGCGACGAACGGGTCAAACGGCTCATCGCCTCCATGTGAGTGCCGGTATCCGAGGTGCAGGTGCGGGCGGCTGAGGGCGGCTAAGGTTGGCCACCGTGGCGCCCACCAAAACCCAGAAGGTCGAGAGGTTGATGAACCTCGTCATCGCCCTGCTGTCCACGCAGCGATTCCTCACCGCCGAGAAGATCCGGGCGACGGTCACCGGCTACGCCGACTGCGCCAGCGACGAGGCTTTCTCCCGGATGTTCGAGCGGGACAAAAGCGAACTGCGCGATCTGGGCATCCCGCTGGAAACCGGGAAGTCGCCGGGCTGGGATTCGGCCGAGGGTTACCGCATCACCCGCGGCGACTATGCGCTGCCCGATATCGAGCTCACCTCTGATGAGGCCGCTGCCGTGGCGGTGGCCACCAAACTCTGGGAATCGCCGGAGCGGATCACCGCCGCGCAGAACGCGGTGCTCAAGTTGCGCGCCGCCGGCGTGGAGGTCGACCCCGCCGACGAGGTGACGATCAGCAGCGGCGCCGGTCCGGCCGGATTGCGCGGATCGGAGGCCGTCCTGGGCACGCTGCTGGCCGCGGTCGACGCCCGGCAGGCCGTCCGGTTCTCCCACCGCCCCACACCGGTGGGCGCGTACACCGAGCGCACCGTCGAGCCGTGGGGAGTGATCACTGCCCGCGGCCGCTGGTATCTGGTGGGCCATGACCGCGACCGCGACGCCACCCGGGTGTTTCGGCTGTCCCGGATCGCCGAGGCGAAAACCATTGGTGCACCAGGTGATATCACCCGTCCGGAGGGGGTGGACCTGCGCGGGATCGTCGAGCAGTCGATCGGGGAGGCGGCTGCCGGGGGACTTCCCGCCGGCGGAACGGCTCGGGTATGGGTGGCTGACGGTCGCGCCACCGCACTGCGCCGGATCGGTCGCAGCGCCGGCCGCCAGACCGTGAGTGGCCGGGACGGCGACGTGATCGAACTCGACATCGGCGCGCCCGACTGGTTGGCGCGGGAAGTGGCCGGGTACGGGCAAGATGCGCTGGTGCTCGACACGGGATCGCTGCGCGAGGACGTGGTGGCCCGGCTGACCGCCGCGGCGCAGGTGGGTTCATGAGCGGGCCCGGCACCGAGGAGCGGATGACGCCGGTCGCGCTGCGGCTGGTCCGGCTGCTGAACATGGTGCCGTACTTCCAGGCCCATCCGCGGGTCACCTACGCCGAGGCGGCCGCGGACCTCGGTGTCAGCGTCAAACAGCTCAAGACCGACCTCAAGCAGCTATGGATGTGCGGGCTGCCCGGTTACACCCCCGGCGATCTGATCGACTTCGAATTCGGCGACGACTCGGTCACCGTCACGTTCTCGGCCGGCATGGACAAGCCGCTGCGGTTGACCTCTCCGGAGGCCACCGCGCTGCTGGTCGCACTGCGGGCGCTGGCCGACGTGCCCGGCATGGTCGACCCGGCCGCGGCGCGCACCGCGATCGCGAAGATCGAAGCGGCCGCCGGGGCCGATACCGGCCCCGCATCGGATGTGCCCGTTCCGGGCGAGGCCGAGGCCGCCGCGGCGGTCCGCGAAGCGGTCCGGGACTCCCGGGCGCTGTCCATCGAGTACTACTCGGCATCCCGCGACGCCGTCTCGGCCCGGGTGGTCGACCCGATCCGGCTGGTGCTGATCGGCGACCACAGCTATCTGGAGGCCTGGTGCCGCGACGGCGAGGGGGTTCGACTGTTCCGGTTCGACCGGCTGGTGCAGGCGCGGGTGCTCGACGAGCCGTCGGCACCGCCCCGGCCGGTGGCCGCCGAGCCGCCGCACACCGCTCTGTTCGACGCCGACCCGTCACTGCCGTCGGCCACCCTGCGGATCGCGCCGCGGGCGGCCTGGATGCTGGAGTATTTCCCGATGCGGGTGGTCGCCGAACTCCCCGACGGGCAGTGCGAGGTGGAAATGACCTATGCGGCCGAGGACTGGATGGCCCGCCAGCTGCTGGGGTTCGGTGCCGACGTGGAGGTTCTGGCGCCGCCGTCACTGGCGCAGCAGGTCCGCCAGGCCGCGCGCGAGGCGTTGCAGGCTTACCGGGATCTGGCAGCGGGTAACATCGGGTCAACGTCTGGAGGTAACTAAATGGGCAGTCTCAGTCCATGGCACTGGCTGATCCTCATCGGGGTCGGCGTTCTGCTCTTCGGGGCGAAGAAGTTGCCCGACGCGGCGCGGTCGCTGGGCAAGTCGATGCGCATCTTCAAATCGGAGGTCCGCGAACTGCAGGCCGAGAACGCCGCCGCGCCGGTGACCCCGGCTCAGCCGCCGGTCCAGCCCACTCAAGTGGTCTCCGAGCGGGTCGAAGCCCCCGCCCCCAACCCGACCGACTCTCGTCCGGCCTGAGCCGGCGAGCGCAGTCGGCGCCACCGGCGCCGCAAGGTAACCCGCCGTGCGCACCCCACGATTACTGACCAAGCTCGACCCGCGAGCGCGCCGCAGCCGTGCCAACCCCGACGGCACCATGTCGCTGGTCGAGCATGTGCGCGAATTGCGTACCCGGCTGCTGATCTCGATGGGCGCGGTCGCGCTGACCACCATCATCGGTTTCATCTGGTACGGGCACTCGCTGTTCGGCATCGACAGCCTCGGGGAATGGCTGCGCCACCCGTACTGCTCGCTGCCGCCGTCGGCGCGCGCGGACATCAGTGCCGACGGCGGCTGCCGCCTGCTCGCCACCGCGCCGTTCGATCAGTTCATGCTGCGTCTCAAGGTCGGCCTCACCGCGGGGATCGTGCTGGCCTGTCCGGTGTGGTTCCACCAGCTCTGGGCCTTCATCACCCCGGGCCTCTACCGCAGCGAGCGCCGCTTCGCCGCCGCGTTCGTGGTGTCGGCGGCCACGCTGTTCATCGGCGGCGCGGTGCTCGCCTACGTGGTCCTCTCCAAGGCCCTGTACTTCCTGTTGACCGTCGGCAGCGACGTCCAGGTGACGGCTCTGTCCGGTGATCGCTATTTCGGTTTCCTGGTCAACCTGCTGCTGGTGTTCGGTGTCGGCTTCGAGTTCCCCCTGCTGGTCGTGATGCTCAACGTGGTCGGGATCCTCCCCTACGAGAAGCTCAAAGCCTGGCGGCGCGGCCTGATCTTCGGGGTGTTCACCTTCGCCGCGATCGCCACGCCCGGATCCGATCCGTTCTCCATGCTGGCCCTCGGCCTGGCGTTGACCGTCCTGCTGGAGTTCGCCATCCAGATCGCCCGCCTGCACGACAAGCGCAAGGCCAAGCGGGCCGCCGCCGCGCCCGAGGTCCCCGATGACGAGGCCGCGCCGATCGAGCCGCCGGCCCCGGTGGCCGCCCCGACGGGGGGCACCGACCATGACGACGTCACCTGAGACACCGGCTGATTCACCGCCGGGGGCGGAGCCCGGCTCCGAACTGGCGGCCTTCGCCGCGCAACTGAGCTTTCGGCTCGACCCGTTCCAGATCGAGTCGTGCCGGGCGCTGGAGCGCGGGCACGGGGTGCTGGTGTGTGCCCCGACCGGTGCGGGGAAGACCGTCGTCGGTGAGTTCGCGGTGCACCTGGCTCTGGCCGCCGGGTCGAAGTGCTTCTACACCACCCCGATCAAGGCGCTGAGCAACCAGAAGCACAGTGATTTGGTGCGCCGCTACGGACCGGAGCGCATCGGTCTGCTCACCGGAGACCAGTCGATCAACGGTGACGCGCCGGTGGTGGTGATGACCACCGAGGTGCTGCGCAATATGCTCTACGCCGGATCCGATGCGCTGCAGGGTCTTTCGCACGTGGTGATGGACGAGGTCCACTTCCTGGCCGACCGGATGCGGGGCGCGGTGTGGGAGGAGGTGATCCTGCACCTGCCTGAGGAGGTGCGGTTGGTCAGCCTGTCCGCCACGGTCAGCAACGCCGAGGAGTTCGGCGGCTGGATCAAGACCGTTCGCGGTGACACCACCGTGGTGGTCGACGAGCACCGCCCGGTGCCGCTGTGGCAGCACGTGCTGGTCGGCAAAAGGCTCTTCGATCTGTTCGACTACAGCTCTGATCCCGCCGCCGGCACGGGCACCGGCGCCGGCACCAACGCCAGGCATCATCGGGTTGACCCGGAGTTGATGCGGCATATCTCGCATCGCCGCGAAGCCGACCGATTGGCCGACTGGCAGCCGCGCCGCCGCGGCCCGCGCGGCAACCGCCCGGGCGGGCCGGGTCTCTACCGGCCGCCGCCGCGGCCCGATGTCATCGCGACCCTCGACCGGGAGGGACTGCTGCCGGCGATCACCTTCATCTTCTCCCGCGCCGGCTGCGACGGCGCCGTTGCGCAGTGCCTGCGCAGCCCGCTGCGGCTCACCGACGAGTCCGAACGGGAGCGCATCGCCGAGGTGATCGACCGACGCTGCGCGGATCTCGCCGACACCGACCTGGCCGTGCTCGACTATTACGAGTGGCGTGAGGGACTGCTGCGGGGCCTGGCCGCCCACCACGCCGGGATGCTGCCCACCTTCCGGCACACCGTCGAGGAACTGTTCACCGCCGGCCTGATCAAGGCGGTGTTCGCCACCGAGACCCTGGCCTTGGGCATCAACATGCCTGCCCGCACGGTGGTGCTGGAGAAGTTGGTCAAGTTCAACGGCGAACAGCACATGCCGCTGACGCCGGGGGAGTTCACCCAGTTGACCGGGCGGGCCGGGCGCCGGGGAATCGACGTGGAAGGCCACGCGGTGGTGCTCTGGCATCCCTCCGACCCCACCGCCGAGCCCACCGAGATCGCCGGGCTGGCGTCCACCCGGACCTTCCCGCTGCGCAGTTCCTTCGCGCCGTCGTACAACATGACCATCAACCTGGTCGGCCAGATGGGGCCCGAGCAGGCGCACGCACTGCTCGAGCGGTCCTTCGCCCAGTATCAGGTGGACCGCTCAGTGGTCGGAATGGTGCGCGGCGCGCAGCGCGGCGAGAAACTGCTCGACGACATCGCCACCGAGCTCGGCTGGGACCGCCGTGCGCAGCCGGCGGAGCCGCCGATCCTGGAGTATGCGCGGCTGCGGGCCGCCA
>JBFYOQ010000255.1:0-3062 GCA_041303735.1 Mycobacterium sp. | reverse complement strand
CTGCGGTTCGCGGCCCCAGTCGCTCACCGCGGCAACCAGTCCGGCGGGGGTGGGGTGGGCGAATTCGATACGGCGCACTGCGTCGCGGGCCACGAGGTCTGCGGGGTCGTTGACCGCCGGGAGGTCTACTGGGCGCGCTACCGCGACGGGGTGCGGGTGGACGGCCCGGCGGCGGGCGTCGGTGACCACCAGGACCTCGCCGGTGGTACCGACGGCGATGGCGTCCAAGGAGCACACCCCGTGCACCGGGATGCCCAGGGCGTGGCCGTAGGCGGCCGCGGTGGCCATACCGACCCGCAATCCGGTGAACGGCCCCGGACCGCAGCCGATCACGACCGCGTCGAGGTCGTCCATCGTCAGCCCCGAGTCGGCCACCGCCGCAATGGTGTTGGGAGTCAGGAGCTCGGCGTGGGCGCGGGAGTCGACGGCGATCCGCTCACCCAGCAGATGGATCGCCCCGTCGTCGTCGCGGCGCAGCACCCCGGTGACCACGGCGGGCGTGGAGGTGTCGATGGCCAGCACCCTCATGGCCGGCTCCACTGCCAGGTGACGGTGCGGGCATCGCCGTCGGGATGGCGGCCGAGGGTGACGTCGAGGTGACGCCGCGACAGCCGTTCCGCCAGACCTTCGCCCCACTCCACCACGGCGACGGAGTCGGACAGTTCGGTGTCGAGATCGAGTGAGTCCAACTCGGCCAGCAGATCGGATTCGGGGTTGTCGAGCAGCCGGTAGACGTCGACGTGGACCATCGCCGGTCCGCCGGGACGACGTGGCCGGTGCACCCGGGCAAGCACGAAGGTGGGCGAGGTGATCGGCCCCTCGACGTCCATGCCCAGCGCGATTCCCTTGGCCAGAACGGTCTTTCCCGCTCCCAGCGGCCCGGACAGCACGACGACGTCCCCGGCCCGCAGGTCCTTGCCGAGCCGCTCCCCCAGGGCGATGGTGTCCTCGACGCTCGGTAGCGTCGCGGTGTCAGCCACGTCTCAGACCTCTCACCCGCCGGGCCAAAGCGACCAGCGGCGAGGGGGTGGCCCGTTCCACCAGTCCCACCAGTGCGTCGTTGATGACGTCCGGCGCCTCCATCTGAACCAGATGTCCTGCCCCGGAGACGATCACCAGTTCGCAGTCCGGCAGGGCGGCGGCCATCTCCTCCGAATGCTTCAGCGGAGTCAGTAGATCGTCGCCGCCGCAGGCGATCAGGGTCGGCACCCGGGCCAGCACCGGCAGCGCCGCGCTCTCGTCGTGCACCTCCAGGGCGTGCAGGAACTCCACCAGGGTGGCGATGGCGGTGTCGTGGATCATCGCCTCGGCGAACGCCACCACCGCGGGGCTGACGTCGTCGCTGCCGAAGGAGGCGGACTTCAGGATCGGCCGCAGCGCCGCCCGGGTGGCGCCCCGGGTGCGCAGCACCACCCCGGGCACGTATCGGGCGGCGAAGCGGACGGCCTCCAGTGCGGGGTTCTGCAGGATCTCACCGAGCGGGGAGCGCGGCAGACCCTCGGCGGCCGAGGAGATCAGGCCGACTCCGACGATATGCCGGCCGGTGTGCGGGCCGTAGCGCTGCGGGAACTGCCGGGCATGCGAGAGCACCGTCATGCCGCCCATGGAGTGCCCGACGAGGACGACCGGGCCACGCGGAACCATCACCTGCAGAACGGTTTCCAGGTCTGCGCCGAGCTGTTCGACGGTGTAGGTCTCGATCGGCGCAGCGGCGGACTGTCCGTGGCCGCGCTGATCGTAGAAGACCATCCGGACCTGATCGCCCCAGCGCTGCGCCAGGGCCTCGCGCTGAAAGTGGAACGAGCCCATGCGCAAGCAGAAACCGTGCGCGAAGACCATTGTCAGCGGGGCGGTGACGGGTCCGACCTCGCGCACCACCAGGGGGATGCCGTCCGGCGTGGTGACCAGGCAGCCGCGATCGGCGTCGAGCAGGGCGAAGTCCTCGCCCTCGTAGACGTCGCGGATCTTGCGCTTACGCAGAGCTTTGGCCGCAGACACGCCCGCGGCGGTGCCCACCGCGCTCAGCCCGGCCGCCCCTGCCAGCAATCCGGCGTTGCGAGCCTTACGTGACGGCGATCCGGCGTCATCGGCCACCGGCGCCGCCTCCGGTGTAGCTGCGGACGACCCGGCCGCGTGGGCTGGTGACCACTTCGTAGTTGATGGTGCCGAGCAGCTCAGCCCAGTCCTGCGCGGTGGGTTCCCCGGCGTCGCCGGGTCCGAAGAGGATCGCCTCGTCACCCTCGGCGACATCGGTCGCGCCGGGACCGAGGTCGATGACAAACTGGTCCATGCAGATACGGCCTACGTTGCGGCGAAGGCGTCCGTTGATCAGCACCTCGATGCGGCCGCTGAGCGACCGGAACACCCCGTCGGCGTAGCCGATCGGAAGTAGCGCCACCGTGGTGTCGCGTTCGGCGATCCAGGCGTGACCGTAGGACACCCCCTCCCCGGGCTTGAGCGATCTGACCAGTGCCACATGGCATTTCAGTGTCATGACCGGGCGCAGACCCATATCGCCCTGTTCGGGGATGGGGCTCAGGCCGTACACGGCGATACCGGGCCGCACCATGTCGAACGCGAGGTCGGGACGGGTCATCGCCGATGGGGAGTTGGACAGGTGCGCCACCTCGAAGTGCACACCACGGTGACGGGCCTGGGCGATCATCGCGGTGAACCGTTGGCCCTGAAGGTCATTGAGCGGGTTGTGCGGTTCGTCGCCGCTGGCCAGATGGGACATGAGGCCGCGAACCCGAATGGCGTCCGCGGCGGCGGCGCGACCAAGTGCATCGAGCACCTCCGGGTACTCCCCGACGCTCACACCGTTGCGGCTCAGCCCGGTATCGACCTCGACGGTGACCTCCGCGGTGCACCCGGTGCGATCGGCGGCGGCCAGCACGTCGCAGAGTTGGCGCATCGAGGAGATGCCGATCTGCACTCCGGCGCTCAATGCCGGCCCGAAATCGGTACCGGGGGCGTGCAGCCAGGCCAGCACCGGGGCGGTGATGCCGTCGTGGCGCAGTGCCAGCGCCTCCTCGATGGTGGCCACCCCGAGTTCGGCGGCC
>JBFYOQ010000254.1:0-6312 GCA_041303735.1 Mycobacterium sp. | reverse complement strand
ATCAAATACGGCCCGCTTGTTCACGGGCATGAGCAACACGGCTTTGATCTCCGTCCGCCCATCCACTTCGGCCACCTCAAACGTTACGCGCTCGCTCACTTCCACACTCCCGCTAGGGTGGCCAACAGCTCCTCGGTGTCCCACTGCGCTTGCCCACGGATCAGCGACACCTGCCGCTTGAGCCGTTCCCGCACGTCCGAGACGCTGACCGTCTCGCCCATGCCGATCTTGTGCAGCACCTCGAGCGCCTTGGTGCGTTCGGCCGGCGTCGGGCTGTGCAGCTTGTGCCGCGCATTCCCGTCCTCGTCCTCGACCTGGCTGACCACGACGCCATCGGCGAAGTGCGCCAACAGCCGCAGGCGCGGCTCCAGCAGCTTCTGCGCAAGCTTCTTGATGCGGTCGGGGCGGCGGCCGTGCCCGCCCCGATTGCCGACCTTGCCGCCGGATGCCAGTGCCCCGCCGTGTGGCTGGGGCACCAAGATCACGCCGCTGTCAGGTCCGCTGTTTTCCACAATCCTCTCGGCTCTGCTCATGCAGGACAAGATCGGACGCACTGTCCGTTTCCGCAAGTTGCTTCCCAAACGTCGCGGCCCAGCGGTCGGCCATATCCGGCGCCTTGGTGCGGTCGTGCAGCCGCTTGTCCGTCTTTCCGCTCATGCTGCCCCCGTGTGTGATATCACGCCGCTGCGCGCCGAAAGTTATCCACATCCACCACCAGACGCGCTGGGGTGCCGTCGTCCACCCGCTCGCAGGAGACCCGCGCCACACTCGCGTCGTCGGCGTAGGCGATGCCGCGGAGCAGGTCGAGCGTGCCCTTACAGCGATTATCCACGTCGCCCACCCGCCGCTCGCGGTACCACGTGATCGCCACCGACAGATCGCCGACCAGCGGCACCACGTGGCGGAAGAGCAGGTGCGCCGTCTTCGTGTCCGACACCACCCCCTTCGCTTTATACGTCCGCCCCTTGCCGACGCGCCACTGCCGGTTGGCGCTAGTCACGACCGGCAGCGTGAAGCGCCAGCCCCCGCCAGGCAGCATCGACACCGTGGCATCGGCCCATGTCAGCGGGGCGGGGCGTTTAACGGCTTTAGGGCGCTTGAGGCTACCAAGGGTCGTCTTTCGCGGTTTCGTGGCTTGGCGGGGCCGTTGTGTCATGCGGCGGCCCCACTTGGCCATGTCCGTCCGTCCGGAAATGTCGCGTCGATCCGGCTCGCCCATGTCGGGATCGGCTTTTCGGCATCCCCCCGCATTCGGGCGCGGTCGTTCTGCTCGCGGATGGTGCGGAGCAGGTCGGCGTTGTACTCGTCTTCGGTCTGCTGGAGCGCGAACTTGCCGCGCTCTGGCGCTCTGGCGCGCTTCACGAATCCACGGAACAGACCAAGCGACGGCGTGTCGAGGTGCTTCCCCGCCGCGACGAAATCGCACACCGCCACCGCAAGCCGCTCGCCGTCAACCGGCGCGTTGTTGGGCGCCTGCAGGCCGCTCGCCATGCCGTGGATCGTGCCCGCCCATGCGCCGGGCATCGGGACGTGCCGCAGCAACTCCCGCAGCGCCGTGTGGCCGGACTTGTGGACCACCGGCAACGCCACGCGCATCGCGTCGTCGTGGTCGCGCTGTCCGTTCGGCGCCTCGCTATGCAGAGATCTATCCGACAACTGATCGCTTTCGCTGGTACTGGTCGCTGGTACTGGTCGTTGGTCGTTGGTATGGTGCGCGAGCGGCTCGCGAATGCCTCGCGAATCATTCGCGAATGCCTCGCGAATATCCGTATCTTCATACAACTCAACGATTTCGGGAAACGCGGCCTTCACGTTCGGATGATCGACCCGCTGGTGCTTCGCCCAATTCGTGATTTCGATGACCCGCTGCCCGCTGGCCGTTTTTCCGCGCAGAATCCGACCAATTCGCGAGAGCCTCGCGAGCGCCTCGCGAATGTCGTCCCGTCGATCCTGCACGCCGTCGAACATATCGGCCTCGATCTTCGACGGCTTGTCGAGCAGGCGCCCGCAGTCGTCGGCGCTGGACACCAGAAACAGAAACAGCAGTCGATCCACATCGGCCATCGGCGTCAGCTTCTCGTCCTGCCAGAACTCCGGCTTAATCGTGCGGATACGCGCCATCGTCAGCCTCCGTGCGCACGGCGTGCGCGCTGACGTTCGGCCTGAAACTGCCGCCGGTTATTCTGAGCGGCATTGGCGTTCACAAAGGGCACACACATCCCCGCCTCATCCACAAACAGATCACGGAAGACCCGCTCGAAGTGTGCGGACTTCTTCCCCCGAAGCCCCACAGCAAAGGCGAACTCTTCGCCGGTGGGGGTGCCTCCGGCGCTCCACTCTGGGGTTGCCGCCATGTAGTCGAACAACGCCACGACACGGCCAAGCGCGTCGTAAGGGGGCACACCAAGCAGTGTGCCCATGCCACCGTGGACGATCTGGTTCGCCATGCGGTGGGGTACGCCAAACCATTTCTTCATAGTTCTCCGTATAGCTAGAGGTATAGCTATACTAACACCTTTCAGCTTGCTTCGCAATATCATGCGCTCTCCCGGTCATACCACGCAGCCTTCGGGGCCGATGGCGTCTGTTCCAATAGTTGCAAGTTGAGGGTGTCCATCCGAACCGGAATCGACGCCGATGGCCCGTGCCGGTTCTTCTCCAGTAGCACGGTGAAGTTCTTGCCGTACAGGTCTTCCGTCTTGGCGCTCTGGTCGATCAGCAGCACTTGGTCGGCGTCGTTCTCAATGGCCGACGATCCGGCCAGCCCGAAGATCGTGGGCGGGGCGCCCTTGTCCGACGTGGTGGAGCGGTTGAGCTGCGAGAGCAGCAGCGTGTTCACGTCCCGCTGATACGCCACCGACTGCACCGCCGCCGACACCTGGCGCATCGCGTCGTCAAGCTTCGCGCCGGAGACGCTGACCAACTGCGCGTAATCCACGATGATGAGCCGACAACCCGCGTCTACCGCCCGCTGCATCAACTGATTGACGGACGGCAGATCGCGTGTTGGTCGTTCGGCCATCCAGAGATGCGCGCCCGACACCTCGAGCTTGTCCATGAAGCCATAGGACGCCGCGGTGAACGCGCCGGGATCGAACGACGCCCCCGGTTCCAAGTCCTTAAGCTTCCGGCCCGTGGCGATGCCCAAGAGCCGCAGCAACAACTGCTCGCGAGACATTTCGAGCGACACCCAGCCGACGCTGTGCCCGTTCCGCAGGGCTTCCGCCGTCATGTTGAGGGCGATGAGCGACTTGCCCGCGCCCGCGCCACCGGCCGCGACGACGTGCCAGCCCCGCGCCAAGCCTTGGCCCCCGCCGTACATCCGGCACGAGCGGTTCCATGCGCTCCACATCGTCGGCATGGCGTCCACCGGCTTCGCGGCCTTCTCCATCATCCCCTCAAAGATGCTGACCGTGATCGGCACCAACGGCGACGACTCACGCGGCATCGACTCGACTGGCGCCGGATGGTTCCGGTGATGCGTCTGCCCGATGGACTGCACCAGCGCCACCACTTCGGCATCGTCCAGCGGCGGGTTGACCTTGGTCGTATTCACGGCGCGCACCAGCTCGAGCACTTCGTCGGCGCCGTGCTGCTTGGCGAACAGGCGCCCCGCGTAGGCCGTCAACGCTTGGTTGCGGCCACCCGACCCGACGCCCGAGAACACCACATCGACCGCCGACTGCGGCGCGGCCCCGACTACCGGCTGGATGGAGCCGACGACGCCCGTGATGCGCTTGGCGATGGACTCCGGCAGATCGGCCGGCGTCAGCTTGCCCGGATGCCGTCCGTTCACCCACCGATAGGATCCACCGTTCGGATGGATCGACGGTGGGGCGACGATGTACCCGCCTTCGGCGCGCACGTCCAACTGGGGCCCCAGCTTGCCCGCGCTGTTGCGGATCTCCGGCGAGCCACGGAACAACAGGTGTCGCCCCTTGCCGGTCGTGGACTCCACCGTCAGCGGCAACTCGCCGTACACCGCCAGCGCCGCTTCGCCGTCCGCGCCGTCCACATCGACCACCACGAGGCCGGAACTGGCCCCCGTGGTGAGACCGATGTTCGCATCGGGATAGCGCGTCCACCATGCGGTCACGGTGTCCACGTCGGCGCTCGCGTCTTTCAGGCCGTTGCCGCCCTTGGCCTTGGACAGCAGCGGGATCTTTTCACGCGGCACGAGCGGGAAGACGGCCCAGCCCAAGCTCGCGTAATACAGCGCGGCAGCACCGAGAGAACCTTTCGGGAAGCTCACGCGGCCTCCTTGCGGACAGGCATCCGGCGCACCCGTTCGTCGGCGTTGTTCACCGTCCGCACGAACTGGTCCCACTGCGATCGCGTCATCCGCTTGTACAGCGCCCGCAAGAACGTCGTGGCCCCTTCCACCGTCATGCCTCCCTTGAGCCCCGGCGTCACCACTTCATGCCAGGTCGCGTGGCACGGCTTGCACAGCCATGCCTGCGGCCCGGCGTCAGGCGGCGGGTTGTCGCGGTACAGCGCCCGAGGGCACCAGTGGTGCAGCTCCGGCGTCTGTGTCTCGACGCGGCAGATTTCACACGCCACCGACCGCGCATGGACGCGCCCCAGTTCGGCGCGGTTCACGCCTTCGAGTAGCACGTGGCTCTTCGGGAGCGCCCACGATGAATGGTACCCAAGCGCCGCCGTCGCCCAACTCTCACACTGCTGACACCACACACCAATGCCATTCGACGCGCCGGAATACATCAGGCGCCACTCCAGATGAAGGCACGGGTTCATGCCGCCCGCCGCATCGGATGCGCGTAGTCAATCGGCTCGTCGTCCTGCCGAGTCGCCACCGGCAAGCCCAACAGCCGTCTTCTTATGGGATGGATCCACGGCTCCGGAGTCCACGTGTCGATCTCCGATGGTCGGCCGCGTGACTGCCGGCCGTTCAACGGCACCGGCCCCACGGTCCAGGTGGTGACCACACGGCCTTCCTGCGCGGACCCACCGACGCGCATCACGGTCTGTTCGGTGCCCATCCGCATGATCTGGCTCTTGATGACCGTCTTGCGGTACTGCGGCAGGCGTTCCGCGATCTCGGACACACTGAGCGGGCCATGCTCGGCCAGCAGGGCCACGACCGCGCCCCCGATGGTCGTCGGCCGGGTGTACGGCAGCGCGGCCAGCGGCACGCGGTCGCATTGCGCGGTCGGCACGTAGCCCGACGCCACGCTCGAGTACACGGCCTCGATGCGGTCCAGCGGAATCCGCGTCTGGTCGGCCCGTGGCGCGGTGAACACGCCCACGGCTTCGCGCCACGTCATGTTCGCCAGCACGCGGCCTTGGCTGTGCTGCGCGCACGGGCGGGTCATAATGCGGTAGCGGCCCCCGTCGTGGAGGCGCACCCGCACCCCCGTGGGCCGTTCCGGCGCCACGGTGGCGTCGAGCGCCGCGACGGTCAGCGCGTAGCGCATCGGGTTGGACGCCCCGGGCGCCGAGCGACGGGCGACGAGCTGGCCCGACGCCAGCATCTCGCGGATGACGCGGTTCGCGGTCGAGGTCTGCACCATCGGGATCACGCGATACAGTCCATCGCGGTCCATCGTCACGCCATCGGCCAGCGCGTCGGTGATGGCGTCGTACATGGCGCGCCGCTTGGCGAGCGCATAGGGCGCGGTCACCGCCATGTGGCGACTCCCTTGGACACGAGGCGAGCAATGGTGAGGATGGCGTCCTCGCAGGCGAAGGCGACGTGGATGGCGCCGAGGGCGGTCAGGCAGCCGAGGGGCCAGCAGAGAGCGAGAGGGATGGTCATGCCGCCCCCAGATCAAGCGTTTCCTGAGAGCAGCGGCGGGCGGCGATCTCGCAATACTTCTCTTCCGCTTCGATGCCGATGGCCGACCAACCAGCCGCCTTGGCGGCGACCGCTGTCGTGCCACTGCCGAGGAACGGGTCAAGTACGACACCGCCAGCGCCACACGTAGAGATGACGCGATGGAACAACCCGACTGGCTTCTCTGCGGGATGCCCTGACGCCTTGTAGCTTCCGACCTTGTAGCGCCAAACGTCTGCGATGCCGCGATCCTTAATGGCGAAGTCAGGCTTCGCGAGCAGCGCGCACAGCTCGTATGATGGTCGAAGGCCCTGCGGACCACCGGGGCCAATCCACTGTTTGTCCCACACCATCATCGAAGTAATCGGCAGCCCCGCATCTAAAGCGGCGCGCATCACGACCGGAACCGTGCGCCAGTTGAGAAACTGCCACATCGCGCCGTGGTTCTTGAGGAGCGCGTCGGTCTGACGGTACCACGCCGTGAACCATGCCGAACTGTTCATCATATCGGCCCAGCC
>JBFYOQ010000253.1:0-3115 GCA_041303735.1 Mycobacterium sp. | reverse complement strand
GCCGAGTTCGGAGATGACGTACTCGGGGCTGAGGCTGCCGTCGTGCTGCGGCGCCCAGCTCAGCGGGTAGGTCTCGCGCAGGCCGTTGAGGTAGGACCACCAGTCGGCGAGATCGGGATCGCCGATGCCTTCGTTGCCGATCTGGTCGGGTCCGGCGGCCCGTTTGCGCAGCGCGGCGACCAGGTCGGCGATGACAGCCTTGATGTCGCCCACGATCGGGACATCGGCGTGCCGGTTCTTGCCGATCTCGGCGGGGTCGATGTCGGCGTGGATCACCTTGGCGCCAGGGGCGAAGGTGTCCAGCTTGCCGGTGACCCGGTCGTCGAAGCGGGCGCCCAGGGTGATCAGCAGGTCGCTTTTCTGCAGGGCGGCCACCGCGGCGACGGTGCCGTGCATGCCGGGCATCCGCAGGTTCTGGGTGTGGCTGTCCGGGAAGGCGCCGCGGGCCATCAGGGTGGTGACCACCGGGATACCGGTGAGTTCGGCCAGTTCGGCCAGTTCGTCGCAGGCGTTGCCGCGGATCACCCCGCCACCGACGTAGAGCACCGGCTTGCGCGCGCCTGCGATCAACGCGGCGGCTTCCTTGATCTGGCGGCTGTGCGGCTTGGCGTTCGGCTTGTAGCCGGGCAGCTCCATCTGCGGCGGCCAGGCGAAGGTGCACTGACTCTGCAGCACGTCCTTGGGGATGTCGACCAGCACCGCGCCCGGACGGCCGGTGGAGGCGATGTGAAAGGCCTCGGCGATCATCCGGGCGATGTCGTCGCCGTCGCGGACCAGGAAGTTGTGCTTGGTGATCGGCATGGTCATGCCGGTGATGTCAGCTTCCTGGAAGGCGTCGGTCCCGATCAGTGACCGACCCACCTGCCCGGTGATGGCGACCACCGGGATGGAATCCATCTGCGCGTCGGCCAGCGGGGTGACCAGGTTCGTGGCGCCGGGGCCGGAGGTGGCCATCATGACCCCCACCCGGCCGGTGGCATGGGCGTAACCGCTGGCGGCGTGCCCGGCACCCTGCTCGTGGCGGACCAGCACGTGGCGCAGCTGGGTGGAATCGAACAGCGGGTCATACAGCGGCAGTATCGCGCCACCGGGGATGCCGAAGATGAGTTCGACGCCGAGTTCCTCCAGCGCGCGCACCACGGCTTCGGCCCCGGTCATCTGCTGCGGTTCTACGCGCTGCGGGGTGCTCCTGTGGGTGGCGGCGTGGGTGTCGTGGGCGCCGTTGATCGACGGGCCCGACGATTCGGCGGCGTGGGTGGCGGGTGCGCTCACGTGGTGTCCTCGATGTCTGGTTGGGCAAGAAAAAACCCCCGTCAGCGTGGGCGGCTGTACGAGGGTTGCGCGCTGGTGCGTGTGGCTAGACCCGGCAGGGGGCGAGCGCGGCACCAACGCGCTGACCTACTACGTGCATTTCACCGGTCGACATAGTCTCGAAGGTTAGCCTTCGCGCAGGTCGGAGTCAACTGTGCCCAGCGTGCCATGATGCACCCATGACAGCCCCCGCCGGGCCCGCGCAGGTGGTCATCCGGATCTCGCCGATGGCCCACTTCGCGCCGGCCTTCCTGGCGCTGGCCCTGCTGACGCTGGTGCCGGCCCTGGGGAACTGGTCGCTGGCGCTGCTGGCGATCCCGGTCGTGATCTCGGTGGCGATCGTGCGCCTGCGCACCACCGCCGACGGCGACGCGGTGACCGCGCGCGGCCTGCTGGCCAGCCGGACGCTGCCGTGGGGCGAGGTCGAGGGGCTGCGGTTCAACCGCGGCGGGTGGGCTCAGGCCTGCTGCAGTGGCGGCAGGGACATGACGCTGCCCGCGGTGACGTTCGCGACGCTGCCCCGGCTGGCGGCCGCCAGCGGCGGCCGGGTGCCGAATCCGTACGGGGCGGCAGTCCCTAAAGCGGCAGTCCCTAAAGCCTCAGGCCCGCAGGAATCAGGCCCGCAAGAATCAGGCCCGCAGGAATCAGGCAAAGGGGTTGGTGCCGTGCAGCAGGAACCAGGCGGCGACTCCCCCGGCGAGGCCGAGGACCAGAGCCAGCATTGAGCCGATGAACGGCCGCCGGGCCCAGCCCCGGGTGCCGTCGAAGCCGTAGCGTCCCGGCCCGGCCAGGATGACGGCGGCGGCCACCGCCGCCAACATCAGCAGGTACTCCGCGCTGGACCCGAAGACGAACATGCCGCCGTCCTGGCGCTGCGCCTCGAAGGCGACCAGCAGGCTGTTGACGCCGAACGCCAGCGCGGCAGCCGCTGCGAGCGGGGTGAACAGCCCGAGCACCAGCAGCACACCGGCCGCGATCTGCACGCCCGCGCCCACATAGGTCAGTACCCCGGCGTTCTGGTAGCCGGCTTCGGCCAGGGCGGCCTTGAAGCCGTCGAGTCCTGCGCCGCCGAACCAGCCGAACGCGTTCTGCAGCCCGTGGGCGATGAACACCAGCCCGAGTGCCGCCCGCAACAGCAGCAGGCCCAGGTCCTGGGTGCCGCGCCGGCCGGCCGCTTTGACCTCGGCGTCCGAGGGCGCGATCTCGATCGGCGCGACGGGTGCGGGCGGGACGGCGACCGGTGCCGCCTCGTAGGGCGCGGCATACGGCAGGGGCTCGGGGTCGCCGATCAATCCGTAGGCGGTCGACGGCGGACCCGCCTCGGATACCGAGGGCCCGACGTCGGAGTAGGCGATTCTGGTGGTCTCGGAGTCGCCGCCGTAGCCCGTCGCATGGTAGTTGGCGGCGAGGTCGTCCTCGGGGTCCACCAGTCGGGCGGTGGACGGCCGCACGCCGGAGTCCTCGGGACGCTGCCAGCCGGGATCGCTCGTCACCAGGCCAGGGTAAGTCCAAACCGGGGCCAAACCCGGGATTTCACGCCGCAGTCCGGGTAGGCGAACTCGCCGCGGCCGCCCCGCGTCCGTAACCTGGCGAGCATGCGATCTCCTGGGCCGGTGCGCGCGGCGGCGGTCACGGTGTGCGCGGCGGTGGCGTTCAGCGTGGCTACCTCGGGGTGCGCGCACTTCGATAACGCGGTGTCCCAGCCGTTCACCGAGCCCCCGAAGATGGGCGTGGGGCCGTCGTCCACCCCGCCGCCGCCGCCCCCCCGGCCGCCCCAACCCGTCCCCAAGGCCAGCCCCGCCCC
>JBFYOQ010000252.1:0-3354 GCA_041303735.1 Mycobacterium sp. | reverse complement strand
CGGCCGCATCGTTCTGGCACTGCTCGGCGTAGACGGTGCGCTCTGCGCGCTGGCCGGCGCGCTGCTGCTGCCGTCCTACATCGGAGCGGTTCCGCTTCCGGTCAGCGCCCTGCTGAGTGGTGTGCTCAACGTCGCGCTGGTGTGGGCGGCGGGGCAGTGGACTACGTCGAAAAGCCTTGCGGCGCTTCCGCTGTGGACCTGGCTGGCCACCGTGACGGTACTGACCCTCGGCGGCCCCGGCGGCGATGTGGTGTTCGGCGGACCCGGGGTGATGGCCTACTCGGTGTTCGTTCTGCTGATCGCCGGTGGGCTGCCGCCGGTGCTGATGCTGCGCCGGATGCGACGCCTAACGGCCTGAGCGCGCCGCCGACTTCGCGGCAGCCTTCCCGGTGGCCTTCGGCTCCGCACTGCGATCGGCCGTGGTCTCCACCGCGGCGGTCGGCTCGGCAGATACGGCGGATTCAGCCGGGGCCACGGCGGATGCCGCCGGGGCTACGGCGGATGCCGCCCGGGTAGCGGCGCGAACGCTGGAACTCTTGGCGGACCGCGGGGCCTTCACTGATGTCGCCACTGCCTCCTCCGGTGCGACGACCTCAGCCTCGACGATCTCCGCCGGGGCGGTTGCGGCCGCTGCTGCGCCTGCAACCGCGGCCGTCCGGCTCACGGCCTGGGCAGGCGCGCTGACACTGGCCACCGGGAACGGTGGGATCGGCGGGAACGGCGGCAGTGGGGGCAGCGGGATCAGCGAGCCGATCCAGGCGATCCCGAAGAAGATGAAGTTGTCCACCGCTTCCTGGACGCCGAGGGCCAGGGTCGGCCCGATATCGGCGAACTGTCCGTTGATGAGGTAGGCGAAGCTGTACACCCCGGCCTGCACGAGTGGCTCGATGCTGAAGTACGCCAAGTCGATCGCCGGTGCGATCCACCACAGTCCCGGCACGAAGCTCAGCGCGTAGTCGGCCAGTTCGAATCCGTAGGCCACCCACGGCTCGAGGGCGTCGTAAGTATTGATGATCACGCTGGCGGCAGAGGTGAGCGGCACGGCCTGCGGATCCACGGTCGGGTTGCTGCAGCAGACCGAAGGCGCATACTCGGCGGCGGCAGCGACGTTGACCGGCTCGAGCAACGGTGTCACCGCTGCCCTGAGCGCAACGGCGGGGAACGCCGTCCTCTCCGCCGTCACGGCGGTCCGTGCAGGGACTACCGTCACCGCGGCGACCGAGGCGGCACACGCTCCGACCGCGAGTAGGGATCGGACGGACGCCACCGGGTAGCCGGTCATCGCACACCTCATTCGTTTGCTGGTAAGCCGTTGCGATTGTACTAGGCAACCGGCGGCAGATGCGAGGCCGCTGCGCCGGTGAGCGCGGGCTAACCTTTGGGGTATGCCGATCTCCGCAACAGCGCTGCGGCGCGTGTTGCGCCGGGCGCGGGACGGGGTGGGCCTCAACATCGATGAGGCCGCGATCGCCCTCACCGCCCGCGGCGACGATCTGGCCGACCTGTGCGCCAGTGCCGCCCGGGTCCGCGACGCCGGGCTGGCATCCAGCCCGCGCCGCGGGCCGGCCGGGGGACTTCCGGTGTCGTACTCGCGCAAGGTGTTCATCCCCGTCACCCACCTCTGCCGCGACACCTGCCACTACTGCACGTTCGTGACCGTGCCCGGCAAGCTGCGCGCCGAGGGCCGGGGCATGTACCTCGAACCGGACGAGATCGTCGCGCTGGCTGCACGGGGCGCCGAACTGGGTTGCAAGGAAGCGCTTTTCACCCTGGGGGACCGTCCCGAGCTGCGCTGGCCGGAGGCGGCCGACTGGCTGGACCACCGCGGCTACAACTCCACGCTGGATTACGTGCGGGCTATGTCGATCCGGGTGCTCGAGGAGACCGGTCTGCTGCCGCATCTCAATCCCGGCGTCATGAGCTGGGCCGAGATGTCCGGACTCAAGCCGGTCGCCCCGTCGATGGGCATGATGCTGGAGACCACCTCGCGGCGGCTCTTCACCACCCGCGGCCTGGCGCACTTCGGCAGTCCGGACAAGGATCCGGCTGTCCGGTTGCGGACCCTGACCGATGCCGGGCGGCTATCCATTCCCTTCACCACGGGCCTGCTGGTCGGCATCGGGGAGACGCTGGCCGAACGGGCCGACACGCTGCACGCGATCCGCCGGCTGCACAAGGAGTTCGGCCACATCCAGGAAGTGATAGTGCAGAACTTCCGCGCCAAGGATCACACGGCGATGGCTGCCACGCCCGATGCCGACTTCGCAGATTTCCTGGCAACCGTCGCAGTGGCACGCCTGGTACTCGGACCAGACATGCGCATCCAGGCACCGCCCAACCTGGTGTCCCGACCTGAGTGCCTGGCCCTGCTGGGCGCCGGCGTGGACGACTGGGGCGGGGTGTCTCCGCTGACGCCCGACCACGTCAACCCCGAGCGGCCGTGGCCCGCCCTGACCGAACTGGCCGAGGTTACCGCCGAGGCGGGATTCGAGTTGGTGCAGCGGCTCACCGCGCAGCCCAAATACGTCCAGGCCGGGGCGGCCTGGATCGACCCGCGGGTAGCCGGACACGTCGCGGCGCTGGCCGACCCGGTCACCGGATTCGCCCGTGACGTCAATCCCGTCGGGCGGCCCTGGCAGGAACCCGACGAGGTCGCCGAGTCGCTGGGCCGGGTGGATCTGCACACCGCGATCGACGCCGAAGGGCGCCGCACCGAGACGCGAAGTGATCTGATGAGCGCTTTCGGCGACTGGGAGTCCATCCGGGCCCGCGTCGGCGACTTGGCCGCACAAGCCCCGCAACGCATCGACACCGACGTGGCGTCGGCGTTGCGCGCGGCGGAGCGGGACCCGGCGGGCTGCAGCGACGCCGAATACCTGGCGTTGGCGTGCGCTGATGGACCGGCACTGGATGCCGTTGCCGCCCTTGCTGATTCACTGCGAAGCGATGCCGTCGGCGACGACGTCACCTACGTGGTGAACCGCAACATCAACTTCACCAACATCTGCTACACCGGCTGCCGGTTCTGTGCCTTCGCGCAGCGCAAGGATGATGCGGACGCCTTCTCGCTGTCGGTCACCGAGGTCGCCGACCGGGCCTGGGAGGCTCATGTCGCCGGCGCCACCGAGGTGTGCATGCAGGGCGGTATCGACCCGGAACTTCCGGTCACCGGATACGCGGATTTGGTGCGCGCGGTCAAGGCGCGGGTGCCCTCGATGCACGTGCACGCGTTCTCGCCGATGGAGATCTCCAACGGAGTGACCAAGAGCGGAATGAGCATCTCCGACTGGCTGATCAGCCTGCGCGAGGCGGGCCTGGACACCATTCCGGGGACCGCCGCGGAGATCCTCGACG
>JBFYOQ010000251.1:0-4850 GCA_041303735.1 Mycobacterium sp. | reverse complement strand
GGCGGCGCCGGCGGTATCGGTGGCACCGGTGCGGCGGAGGGTGCCGGTGGTAAGGGCGGAACAGGTGGTAAAGGCGGTCTGTCTGCCGCCGGTGGCAGTGGCGGTACCGGCGGTGTTGGTGGGGCCGGATCGGACACCGAGGCGGCGGGCCTCGGCGGTGTCGGGGGCGCCGGTGGCGCCGGCGCAGCTGGTGGTGCCGGAGGAGATGCTGGAGAAGGCGGTCCGGCAGGAGAGGGCGGTACCAGGGGCGGTACCGGCGCCGGCGGCGCTGGCGGCGATGCCGGCAACGGCGGCACGGGTGGCAACGGTGGAACCGGCGGCCTCGGTCGAGGCGTGGGGGGCCAAGCCGGTTCAGGCGGTCCCGGTGGACTCGGCGGCTCGCCGGGCGATCCGGAGGGCGCCCCGATAGGTAAAGCTGGGGCATTTGGAGCAGACGGCATCCCGGGCGCTTCGGGTTCGCCCTTGCCGGTTGCCGCGAATCAATTCGCGTTCAATGTCAGTGCCGCTGAGGTATCAGGTTCGGCATCTGCACAGCCTGCGGTCTTACAGGTGGCGGCCGCGCAGGTGCTTCCGACCGATTTCTGGTCCGAACTCGCCGATCAACTCACTTACATCTTCTTCAACCCGGCATCCACCGCGAATCCGACCAGCAGTCCGAGCGACCGTTTCACCGGGACGATCACCGGGGGACTCAATGCGAGCTCCAACAACGGATTCGCGGAGACCTACACGATCACCCAGAACACGAAGTACGGCACGCTCCAATTCGACTATCTCACCGGCAATTACGCTTATGTCCCGGAAGAGGTACTGGCCGAAACGGGAATCACGGATCAGTTCACCGTCACGATCAACAACGGTACTGCCGCGCAGCTACCAGGATTCCTCGGAGCGGTACAGCAGCTGCTGCACGCCGCGTCGATCAGCCTCGGCCTGGCGAATAGCGACAGCATCGTGAAGACGATCAATCTGACGGTGAATGCGACCGGCGCTTCACCCGGCGAGTACGGCGAGCAGGACCCCGAAGTTCGTGGGCAGTACTGGGTGAACCAGTCCTACTACAACTGCACGCTGATGGGGACGGCGATGGCGATAAACCAGTTCAAGAAATGGGGACCGGGGAATCCGAATGCGATATCGCAGCAAGATATGATCAATGCCGCCCAGGAGAACGACAGCATCTCAGATCCGGGGCGAAAGATGTTCCAGTACAACGTCGAAGATGGCGCCAGCACTAGAGACGCTTTGGCGCTCATCAACAATGTCTGGGGCATCCCTGCCTACACTCAGACTTTCCCCTCCGACAGGAATCTCCCTGCCACACTGGAGAGCGGCAGGCTAGCCATGAATGCCCTTGGGGCGGCCTTGGCGCGCGGTTACGCCGTTACGGTTGTCGTAAACTCCTCCCTCCTCTGGCCCGCCGCGAAGGGCAGCACCATCTCTGAGGCCCCCAATTACATCGACGCCGACCACGTAGCGGTCGTCACCTTTATCGATCTTGAGGAGGGCAAAGTGTTCCTCAACGACAGTGGACCGCTATTCGGGAAGAACATGCAGGTGCCGATCGGTGCATTCCTCAGCTCATGGCAAGCTGATAAGTACGAGATGACCATCGTCGGTCAGGCGGCTCCGTCGACAACCGCGTGATCGCCCGCCTCAGATAGACGTATCACCGTCTCCGCGCCCCACCGGAAGCCCGCACCCGGCGCGCACCCGCGCCCGCCGAGGACAGGTCGACACCGGCCGACGCCAGCGCCACCACCGATCCGCCGAAGCCGGCGCCGGTGAGCCGGGCGCCCAGCACGCCTGGAGTTCCGGTCAGCGCCTCGACGAGTGCGTCGAGGGCCGCCGTGGACACCTGTGCGTCGTCGCGTAGCGAGCGGTGTGATGCGGTCACCAATTCGCCTGCTGCGGTGAGGTCGTCGGCGGTCAGCGCCTCGGCGAATCGCAGCACCCGTTCGCACTCGCTGCGGACGTGCCGGGCGCGGCGGCGCAAGGTGTCGTCGGTGATTTCCTCGATCGCGTCATAGTCCGCCGCCGGCAGCGGGCCGACGAGTGCGGCCGCCGCTTCCGCCTCGGCGCGCAACGTGGCGTACCCCGACTCGGCGAGGCGGCGCGGCTCGCCGGAGTCCACCACCCAGACGGCGAGGTGATCGGGTATCGGGACCGGTGTGATTTCCGTTGTGGCGCAGTCGATCAGCAGCGCATGGCCCTCGACGCCCGCGGCCGAGCAGAGCTGATCCATGATCCCGCACGGCACGCCGGTGGCGACCTGTTCGGCGCTCTGGCATCGCCGGGCCAGCGTCAGCGGATCATCCTCGTCGCTGACGGCGAGAGCGACGGCGAGTTCCAGCGCCGCCGACGACGACAGGCCGCCGCCGGCCGGCACGGTGGACCGGATGACACCGCTCAGCCCCGCCGATGGCGCGAACTCGGCGACCACTCCGGCCACGTAGCGCCCCCACTCAGGTCGGGTTCGCTCCGGGTGGTCGACGGGTAGTTGGAGGGTGACCGAGTCTCCGAAATGCTCGGAGGTCAGCGACACGGTCGCACCGCCCCGTTGCCCGATCACCTCGGTGTGCAGGTCGATGGCCATCGGCAGCACCAGGCCACCCATGTAATCGGTGTGGTCGCCGATGAGCACCACCCGGCCGGGCGCGGTGGTGCGGATCTGCTCGGTCACACCGGGGCCCCAGGCAGCGCGCGCAGCGCTGCGGCGGCCTGTACCGGATCGACCGGGTTGAAGTAGACGCCGCCGCCGAGTTCGGCCGCGGCCACGTAGCGCTGCGTGTCGGGTGCGCGCAGCAGAGGCGCGATCGTTACGCACACCCGCGCGTCCGGCCAGGCCCCGCCGTCGGTGGGGCGCTGGTGGATCCACAGCATGTACGGCATCGGCTCCGCGAAGCGCTGATCGAGTCGGTCCAGCACGTCGACCAGCACGGCGGCCAGGCCATCGCGGTCGCAGCGGCCGTCGACCAGATCCGGCACTTCATCGAGTGGGGCGATGCGCAGTTCGTACGGCCAGATCGCCGCCGGCGGCACCCACGCCAGCCACTGGCCGCGACGAGACACCACCACATCGGCGGGTACCGCCTCGGGGTTCACTGTCCCTTCGCGCAGCGCGCGCAGTGGCACCGGAGGAATGTGGTCGTAGGCGTAGATCTGGCCGTGCGGGTGGGCGACGGTGGCGCCCACCTCGGGGCCGCGGTTCTCGAAGATCAGCACATAGTCGACGTCGTCGCGGGCGCCGAGTTCGCAGGTGCGCTGCGCCCACATGTCGATCACCCGCCGTGCCCCGGCCACTCCCAGGCCGGCGAAGGTCTGGTCGTGATCCGGCGTGTACAGCACGACCTCGCATCTGCCGTCGCCTAGGGCCGGCCACCGGTTGGGCACGCATCGCACCTCGTAGGGTTCGGGTGCCTCGAGGCCGCCGACGCAGAACGGGCATGACTGTGTCGGCAGATTGGGGCGGGCCTGCCGGGATGCGACGACCACTGTTGCCGCACCGGTCGTCGGGTCGATCCGGATGCCAGTCACGACGTACGCCGGGCGGGCGCGGTCAGTTCCTCGGCCAGCAGGGTCAGGATCGGTGAGCAGCCGCCGTCCACCTTCACCGTGGCCAGATCGTCGCCGCGGGTGGTGCCCCGGTTCACGATCGCGACCGGAATCCCCGTTGCTGCGGCGTGCCGCACGAACCGGTAGCCGGAGAACACCGTCAGCGACGATCCGGCCACCAGCAGTGCCTCGGACTGCTCGACTAGCGAGTAGCACTGGAGCACAGTCTCTTTGATGACCGACTCGCCGAAGTAGACGATGTCGGGTTTGAGTATCCCGTCACAGGCCGGGCAGTCGATGAACTGGAACGACTCGGTATCGGCGACCACCGCGTCGGCGTCGGGCGCCACCGCCAGTCCGCCCACCCGTTCGGCGCGCTCGGTGAAGCCGGGGTTGGCCGCCTCCAGTTTCTCGGCCAGCGCCGTGCGCGACATAGTGTGCCTGCAGTCCAGGCAGATCACGCGGTCGTAGGTGCCGTGCAGGTTGATCACCGCGCTGCTGCCGGCTTTGGTGTGCAACAGGTCGACGTTCTGGGTGATCAGCCCGCTGACCACACCGGCACGCTCGAGCGCGGCCAGCGCGCGGTGGCCCGCATTGGGCTGCGTCTGCGCCATGTGCCGCCAGCCGAGGTGGTTGCGCGCCCAGTACCGCCGCCGGTAGTCGCGGCTGGTGGTGAACTGCCGGATCGTCATCGGGTTGGCCGGTGGGGAATCCGGGCCGCGGTAGTCCGGGATGCCGGAGTCGGTGGACATCCCGGCCCCGGTCAGGACTGCGATGCGCCGCCCGGTCAGCAGCGCGACGAGTTCTGGCGCATCCACTCCACGAGGGTAAGGCCCGTGGGGTCGGCCGCTAGGCGGCGCGGTCCACCAGGCGCAGGGTGCGGCGACGGGTGGGCGTGGTCGAACGCATCCGGACACGAGAGCCGGATCCCACCAGGCCGAGGGGGCCGCGCGGTGCGAGTCGGGCGCCGGCGGTCTCGAGCGCGAAACTGAATCGGGCCTGACGGTGTCCCAGGCCGACCCCGGTGGCGAGGAAGAACAGCAGTCCGGCGATGCCGGGTAGCGCCGCCAGTGCCAGATCCTTGAGGCTCACCTCGCGAAGTGCTTCGCGCACCTCACGGGCGATGGTGGTGGCGGCGTCGCCGAGCCACTTGCCGACGCCGGCGGCTGTGCTGTCGCTGGCGTCCGGGGTTGCGCCACCCGGCGATAGCGGAACCGCCCACGCCGCCGTCGCGGGTGCGCCGGGGGGATCGGTGCCATCACCCGCGGGAAGCGGCGGGGCACCGGGCGTCGGGT
>JBFYOQ010000250.1:0-3399 GCA_041303735.1 Mycobacterium sp. | reverse complement strand
CCCTCGACACCGCCGGGCAGGAGCGCAGCGACTCGGGGCAGAGACAGGAGCGGTTGGCGATGGCCGACACCGCCAACAACCGCGTCCTGCTCTGGGACGGCGTGCCTGAGGGACCCATCGGCCGCGGCGCCGACCATGTATTGGCACAACCCGATTTCGCATCCAACGGCGAGAACCGGTGGACCTCGGTGCAGCACGACACCCTGTGCTGGCCGTACGGGCTGTCGCTGCGCGGTGACAGGCTCGCGGTGGCCGACTCGGGTAACAACCGCGTGATGATCTGGCGGCGGACCCCGTGACAAGGCCGAGCGCGTGAGGCCGCGCATCGTCCAGACCGATGAGCAGATCGGCTTTTACTGGGCCACCCCCGACGGCAGACCCACCACTTTGCAGGCGCTGGTGGCCGATCCCGACGAGGACGAGGCCGACCGGCTGATCGCCACCCACCTCGAAGCGCTGGACGACTCGCTGATCATCGCGGCCGAGCGGTTCGGCGAGATCCTCGGCGGCGGCCGTGGGCCGGCCGACGCGGCCGAACGCGAGGATCTCCTGGAGTTGCACCGCACCCTCGACCGGCTCTGCTTCGAGTACGCCGTCGCGCTGGAGCAGACCGGTATGACTGCGGATCTGCGCGCGGGAAAGATCGTCGGCACCGCCGCACTGTTCGCCATCCGCGCCCGTCAGCCCCTCGGACTGCTCGGGCCGGCGCCGTTGGACGGCGAACTCGACGAGCCCTCCCTCGGCGTGGTCGGCGGCTTCGGGGAGTTCGTCCACGTCGACGCCGCGCGGCCGTGGATGGGCGGACGCTGGGTGGTGCGCACCGAAGCCGGACAACGGTTCCCGCTGACGCTGTCGATGCTGTTCTTCGATTCCTCCGGCACCAATAGGGAGGCCGCGCGTGCCGAGCACCGGGACGCCCTGCGGGCGGTGGTGTCGGCGGCCCGGCTGCCCGACGCCGATCCGATGGCGGTGACGTGCGCGCTGGACTGGCTGCTGTACGACTGGTTGATGGCCCACCGCGACGGACCCGACAGCGCCGAGATCGTCTTCCCGAAGGGGCACGAGGACGCCGCGGTGCTGGTGGTCTCCGCCGCGGCCGCCTCGGTCGCCGCGCGGGCGACGTTCGACCCCGGACTGGTCCTGGGGGCCCGGTGAGCGCGATCGTTGACCCGGCCGAGTTCTTCGGCGCTGACGCCATCCAGAACCCCTACCCGCTGTACGCGCGTCTGCGCGCCGAGGGCGGCATCCACCGCGTCGGCGACTCCGGGTTCTATCTGGTCAGCAGTTGGGCGGCGGTCAGCGAGGCGGCGACCCGGCCCGCGGACTTCTCGTCGAACCTCACCGGACCGATCACCTACAGCCCGCAACGCGGGGTCGCGCCGCTGCCGATGGACGGCCTCGGCGGACCGACCCACATCCTGGCCACCGCCGATGACCCCCCGCATGCGGTTCACCGCAAGCTGATGGTGGGGCAGTTCACCGCGAAACGGGTGCGCGGGCTGGAGTCGCTGATCGTCGAGACCTTCGAGAAGCTCTGGGGCGCAACGTCGTCGGGGCCGGCATCATCGGGCCCAGTGTCGTCGGGGCCGGCATCATCGGGGACAACCGTCGAATGGATGGACGCCGTGGCCAACCGGCTGCCGATGATGATCGTCGCGCGGCTGATCGGAGTTCCCGATGACGACTCCGACCAGTTGGCCCGCTGGGGCTACGCCAGCACCCAACTCCTCGACGGTCTGCTGTCGGAGGACCAGGTCAACGCCTCGATGGCCGCTCTGGGCGAGCTCAACGGCTACATCGTGGAACGGCTGGCCGCGGCCAGCGATGAACCGGGCGACGACCTGATCGGCGTGCTGGCCACCGCATGCAAGGGCGGACAGCTGGAACGGTTCACCGCGCAGATGATCCTGATCTCGTTGTTCAGCGCCGGCGGTGAGTCCACCGCCTCGCTGCTCGGGACGGCGGTGGACATCCTGGCCGCCGATGCCGGCCTGCAACGCCGGCTGCGTGAGGACCCGACGCTGCTCGGGCCGTTCGTCGAGGAGACGCTGCGTCTGGAGCCGCCGTTTCGCGCGCACCACCGCCACGTCGTAGTCGACACCGCGCTCGCCGGGACGCCGCTGCCCCGCGACTCGCGGCTGCTGCTGCTGTGGGGCGCGGCCAACCGTGACCCCGCGCAGTTCGCCGACCCCGACGCGTTCCGGCTGGACCGGCCGGCGACCAAGGGGCACATGACCTTCGGCAAGGGCCTGCACTTCTGCCTGGGCGCGCCGCTGGCGCGGCTGGAAGCCGTCACCGTGCTGCGGCTGCTGCTGGAACGCACCACCTGGTTCGACGCACAGGAGGTAGGGCCGTGGCTGCCCAGCGTGCTGGCCCGCCGGCGCGAATCGCTGTGTTTGTCCGTGAGGTGATGTCGGGGCCGATGCGACGTCAGGTGATGTCGGGGCCGATGCGACGTCAGGTGACGTCGGGGCCGATGCGACGTCAGGTGACGTCGGCGTTGGACCGCGGGAAACCGCCGCCCTGCGGGAACAGCGGGAACACCACATCATCCAGTTTCTCGGCGTCACCGGCGGTCCGGTTCACCGTCGCGCCCCATATGTTGCCGTCCGGGGAGACCGCCAGCGCCCAGGCGTGACCGTGCTTGTCCTGGCGCACCACCTCGGGGTCGCCGGTGACCGCGCCGGTGGCCTGCGCCAGGCGCACCGCCACCGTCTGCTTGGTGTTGACCAGGTTCACCAGCACGGTGCCTTCCAACGCCGCGCAGCCGGCCACCCCCGGGCGGTCCGGCCAAGTCCACACCGTGGTGGCCTTACCGTCGGGCCCGAGGCGCTGCAGCCGGTCGCCGGCCGGGGTGCGGTCGGTGATGTAGAGCGCCTTGTCCGCCGGATCAACGCACATCCCGCCGCCGGCGCCCATCCCGCTCAGCGCCGTCGTCGGCTGCACCTGACCCACCGTCGTGGGCTGCTCGATACGAATCACCTTGCCCGCCAGAGAGTTCGGGTCACCGGCCCTGCCGGGGTCACCGGCATCGCCGGTCTGCACCACCAGGGTGGTGGGGCTGGTGAAGATCAACGAGCCGGTGTTGCCGATCGCGCCCTTGGGGATCCCGGTGAGGATGTCCTTGGGTGTGTCGCCGTCGGCGATGCGGATCACCCGGTTGTCGGTCGGGGTGCTGATGTAGGCGTACATCAGCCGGTCCTGGGAGTAGGTCGGTGACATGACGATGTCCATCAGCCCGCCGTCGCCGCTGCCGTCCACGCCGATGACCGTCCGCACTTTCGGCTCAGCGCTGACCGAGACGTCCTTGACCACCCCGGTCACGCGCTCGGCCACCATGGCGGTCCTGCCGTCTGGTCCCATGATCAGCCCACTCGTGCTCTCCAGGCAGCCCTGCAT
>JBFYOQ010000249.1:0-4700 GCA_041303735.1 Mycobacterium sp. | reverse complement strand
ACCTCGATGGTGCGCATGGGCCGAAGAGTACCCATCAGGCCCAACCGGTCACCCGGCTCGCCGACAGTTCCTGCAGATAGACCTCAAGGTCGGTGTAACCGGCCGGCGATAGTGTGCGCGCGTTGGTGTTGCCCACGTTCGGGTTCAGTCCCTTGGCGATCTCCCACGCGTCGGGCATGCCGTCGGTGTCGGTGTCGGCCGGCGCCGGCGGCGCGGTGCCGGAGAACGCAGGCAGCAATGCGTCACCAACCGGGTTGGTGGAGATCGGAGCCGACGAGATGGTGTTGGTGGCGACAAAGCCGAGCAGGCGGGTGTCCATCGGGTCGCGCGGCCACGCCCCGGCGGTATTGAGCAGGACGGTGCGCAACTGGTCCGTCGGCGTGTAGGTGATGGCCGGGAACGGGTGCCGCGACGTCCGGTCCTGAGCCCGGCGCGAGGTGGCGTCCGGGCTGGATTCGGACGGATAGTCGTTACAGCAGTAGAACAGCTCGTAGTCCGAACGGGTTGGATACAGGTTCATCATGTTGCCGCTGACGAAGAGTTCGTTGCGGCCGACGTTGAGGATCTGATCGTCGAACATGCCGTACTGGAACCCGGTGGCGGTCCGGAAGAAGTTGTTGACCGCATTGAGCTTCCAGTAGATCGGCTGGCCGCCGGCGACAGCCGTATCCACGCCGAGGGCGATGAAGAACCGCGGATCCCAGTAGAGATTGTTCGACAACTCAAGGTTCATGACCGAGCCCGCCGCGGCCGCGGACTCCCGGCTGCCCTCGGGGAGTCGGCCTTCGATGCGGTTGAAGATGTTGTGGTGCAGGGAGATGTTGTCGAGTCCGAACCCGTTGGCGGGGTTGGAGTAGTTCATCAGCACTCCGCCGTAGAACGAATGCCCATCGATCGTTTCGGCGATGATGGTGTTCTGCACGGTGATGTTGTTCGAGTAGGAGATTTCGATCGCCTCGTCGAGTGCGTTGCCGATGGAGACGTGATCGACGATGGCGTTGCGGGTGTAACGCAGCCGCAGCCCGTCGTCACTGAACAACTCGGACACCGGCCGGATACGGATGTGCTGCAGGATCCAGTTCTCGGCGACATCACCCGGCGCCTGCACGGCCTGATCCTGATAGGGGCTCTCGTCGGTGACGAAGCCGCGCACCGTGATTCCCCCGGGTGACGTCTGTCCGGCGATGGTCACATCGCCGTTGGTCAGATGGATCTGGGTGTCGATCAGCCCGCTGACCTTGAACAGGATGTACCGCGCACCGGGTTGGTCGATCGCCCACTGCAGTGACCCGGGCCCGTTTGCGGCCAGGGTGGTGACGTAGATGACGCTGCCGTCGCGGCCGCCGGTGGCGTTGGCGCCGAATCCTTCGGCACCGGGGAAGGCGGGCAGCGCGACCGCCGGACTGCCGGCCGGCAGGACGGCGACGGTGACCGCCACCGGAGCGGTGCCACCGTATCCGTCGGAGACGGTCACGGTGAAACCGTCCTGCAGGTCCGCCGGTGTGGCACCGGACGCCGCGGCGTTCTGCCGCGCGGCGGCGGTCGGGGTGTAGACGAACGTGCCCACGGTGCTCACCGAGACGGTGCCCTTGCCGGTCGTCGCCGAACCGGAGTAGGTCAGCGGGTCACCGTCGGGGTCGGATCCGATCACTGCTCCGGTGACCACGCCGCTGACCGGATCCGGACTGCCGGCGCTGACGGTGCCCGACGGTGGGCGATTGGCACCGGCGAAGGGCGCCACCGTCACGCCGACGGTCACGGTGGCGACATGGCCGCTGCTGCCGATCAACCCGAAGGTGAGCAGGTTCAGCAGGCCGAGCAGACCATGGATGTGAAAGCCGCTGTCGGCGTCACTGACGCTCACCACAAAGGTGTCGCTCGTGCCGGTGGCCGCCAGCGCGGGATCGGCGGTGTAGATGTAGGTGCCGTCGGTCTCGATCGCCACCGACCCGTTCTCGGGTTGCCGGGTGACCGAATAGGTCAGCGGCCCGCTGTCGTCATCGGCGGCGTTGATCTCACCGCGAACGACTCCCCCGGGACTCTGCTCACCACGGCCGGCACTCACAGTCGGCGTGCGGTTGTTCAGCAGCGCATCGAGACCGCCACCGGTGGCCGCCGCCGCCCGCTGGCGAGCGGACGGCGCTGCGGCGGACTGCCCCGCCGCCGCGGGCGGGAGGGCGGCGGACTGCCGCGCCGCGGACGCAGCCGGACGTGCCCGGGATGGTGCCCGGTCCGGGCGCTGGCGGTGCCCCGTCTCGGACCTCGTGGACGGCCCGGCCTCGGATCGGGACTCGGACCGCACGGACGGCGAGTCGGCGGAGTCGGCACCGGCGGCTGCGGCGCCGGAGATCGCCATCGCCGCGCCGATCCCGAGCGCCACGGCAAGTGGCCCGAGACGTCCAATCGGGATTCCGGTGGCCATGGCTCCTCCTGTGCCGAAGTGAAACACGGCAAGGGTCCTCATCACAGGTCCCAAACGTCATATATCCGTCCGCCATTATGCTCCCCGGGCACGACCGGGGTGTCTAATGTGAGAACCCGATTGACCCCTTTCCCCGCGAGATCGGAGCACGCCACCGTGAAGACCGTCAAAGAACTCTGCCTAGGTGTCGCCGTGGCCGGCGCAGTGGTCGGCGCGGGCTCGGCGCTGGGGTGTGCGGTGGCGTCTGCAACCACCGACGATCCCGGTCGCGGCGATGGCGCCAGCGCAGCGGATACCTCGAACGCCTCGGAGTCCACCGCGCGCGGCGGCAAGGCGGGTCCTGCCCGGCAGGCGGCCCGCGCAGGCGCCGATACCTCCGACCGCGCCGCCGGGAAGGTGGTACGCAACACGGCCTCCGGCGGCGTGACCGCGGCGGAGCGAGTGGCGGCACCCGCAGCGACGGTGACTGCACAGTCGATTCCGGATCCGTCCCCGGTCAACCCACTGTTCCCCGCTCCGGCACCGGTTGCGCTGGCCGCACCGGCGAGTGCGACCACCGTCCGCGCCTCGTCCACCATCCGCAGCGCCGGCGTGACCGCATCCCAGATCACCGAGCCCACGCACGTGCTGCTGATCGGCGTCGACGGCGTCAACATGAGCAAAATCCTCGAGTACGCCTACGACGAGCCCACCAGCGGGTTCCGCATCCTGATGGACCAGGGCGTCACCGGAACCACCAGCTTCGTCGGCCACACCACTATCTCGGGACCGTCGTGGTCGACCATTCTGACCGGCGCCTGGGACGACAAGACCGGGGTGTTCAACAACATCTTCGAGCCGGCGCCGTACGACTCCTGGCCGACGGTGATCAACCTCATCGAGTACAACACCCCTGAGGTCGACACCGCAGTCTTCGCCAACTGGCAATACATCAACGACATCGCCGACGCTGGCGGATACCCGGTGGACGTCAACGACTTCGTCGAGTTCGACACCAGCTGGGAGGTCACCGACGACCTGGTGGTGCAGGCGACCATCGAGCAGATCGCAGGCACGTCGGCCAGCGACTCGGCGTTCATCTTCTCCTACCAGGTGGCGGTCGATGAGGCTGGCCACGAGGCGGGCGGCGATTCGCCGGAGTACACAGCGGCGCTGCTCAACACCAGTAAAAACCTCGCCGCGATCATGGCGGCCATCGACGCCTGGGAGGCCGCCAACCCCGGCCAGCAGTGGACGGTGATCAGCACCACCGACCACGGACACCAGCCCCAGGCGGGCTTCGGCCACGGCTTCCAGTCACCCAATGAGACCGCCTCGTGGATCATCTACGACCTCGAAGGCGACGACATCGACGACGGCCGTCAGAACCTGGGCTACTCGAACACCGACATCACCCCGACGATCGTGAACCTGTTCGGCATCAACCAGCGCTCCGACTTCGACGGTGTGCCCTTGCTGGAGAAGTTCACCGGCATCGTCGCACCGACGGACCGCAAGCAATCGTTGACCGACGCTCTGGGAATGTACGGCTACCCCCAGGCTGCCATCGACTTCGCTCTCAGCGTGCGCACCATCGTCGGAGCCGTCCCGTACTTCCTCAACGGGTTCGTTGAAGACATCACCGGGTTCCTGCAGGGTGTGGTCGACCAGGAGATCTTCCTGATCAGCACCCTGGCCCAGGTGGCGGAGTTCGCCGTCGGCGTCATCGGCGGCGCCCTCGTCGACGTGACGCAGGTGATCGCCGGCGTGGTGGCCAGACTGACCGGATCGGGCGTCATCCCGCCGACGGATCCCCCGCTGCCGCCGCCGTCGGGCGCCTCGCTGCTGCCGGCAGCGGCAGTGCCTCCCTCCGTCCTCGTCTAGTCGGGCGGGATCGTCACTTCCCCGGAAGGATCCTCATCCGCGCGCCGCCGCCGGCCACCTGGATGGTCTGACCGCTGATCCAGCTGCCGGCCCGCGACGCCAGCCACAGGAAGGCGTTCGCCACGTCCTGTGGAGTTCCGGACCGGCCGGTCAGGTTGTTGGGATGCGAGAGCGCGTACAGGGTTCTCTCGTCGAGCCCGACGTCGGCGTAGCCCGGGGTGAGCACCGTGCCGATGACTAACGAGTTCACCCGGATCTGCTGTGCGAAGTAGTGCGCGAGGCTCAGCATCAGATGGTTCAGCGCGGCCTTGGCCGCCGAATAGGCGAGGAACTCGAACGCCGGCGCCACCCCGACCATCGAGCCGGAGTTGGTGACGGTGGCGTTGTCCGCCTTGAGCAGATGGGGGCGGCAGGC
>JBFYOQ010000248.1:0-3640 GCA_041303735.1 Mycobacterium sp. | reverse complement strand
CGCCGTCACTGACCACCCGCCCGGCGACGTCCACCCAGCCTTCGGGATTCCAGGTCGTGAAGATCTGTGAGCCCTTGCCCTGGGTGATCATCAGGTCGTGACTGAGATAGTCGGTCATCCGCATCGCGGCCGATCCGGTCGCCTCGTCCTCGGGCACACCGATCTCGTTGGCGAACATCCGCGACCGGATGTGATTGCCGTCGCGCTCCAGCCAGGCCCACAGAAAGTGGTAGGAGCCGTCGGCGTAGTCGGCGGGGTCGGCGGCCAACAGTTCGGCCACCGACGACATGTCGTGGATGGTGAACGGTGGTGACCACTGGGTGCGGGCCCGGACCGTGGTGAGCCGACCGTCGCGTCGATCTGCGCCGATCTGAACAGTCCCCGCGGGCACCTGCAGGGCGCGCACGGGTGTGCCGCGTTGGCGCAGCCACCACCCCGCTCCCACTGTCGGATGACCGGCGAACCCCAACTCGATGGCGGGGGTGAAGATGTGTGCGCGCGCGGTCGCCGACCCGATCTCGGGCAGTTCGACGAAAATCGTTTCGCTGTAACCTCATTCGGTCGCCAGGTGCTGTCGGTCGGCGGCCGGAACAGTCGCGGCGTCGACGACTCCGAGGGGATTGCCGAAACGCCCGTCCGCGTCGGTGAATACCCGTAGGACGGTGACGTCGACACCCATGCCGGCGAGACTGCGCCGCGGCGTCAGACGTCCTCAGTCGGCGGTTTTGTCGCCGTCGCCGTCGCTGCCGGCGACGGTTTCGTCGTTGCCGCCGCCGGCGGCGTTGTCCTCGGCGTGCTGGGCCAGGAATCGCTGGAACTCCGCTCCGAGTTCCTCGCCGCTGGGCAGATCCTCGTCACGGGCCAGCAGCGAGCGGTTCTCCTGGGCGGAGACGAACGCGTCGTACTGGTTCTCCAGAGCGGCGACCACCTGGGCGACCTCAGGGGAGGCTTCGACCTGTTCGTCGACCTTGCGGCGCACCGCCTCGGCGGCGTCGGTCAGGGCCTGCGTCGGAAGCTGCAGGGCCGCACACGTGGCGATCTGCTCGAGTAGGGCCCGGGCTGCGGCCGGGTAGTCGGTCTGGGCCAGATAGTGCGGCACATGCACGGTGAAGCCGACGGCGTCGTGGCCGTGCTGGGCCATCCGGTACTCCAGCAGATTGGAGACACTGGCGGGCACTTGCACCTCACCCACCCAGGGCTGGTGGTCGGCGATCAGTTCGCGATCGTTGGAGTGCGCGGTCATCGACACCGGCCGGGTGTGCGGCACGGCCATCGGGATGGTCCCCAGGCCGATGGTGCGGCGTACGCCGAGTCGCTCGGCGAGCAGGCGCACGGCGCTGACGAAACGCTCCCATTTGAGATCGGGCTCCATGCCGGCCAGCAGCAGGAACGGGGTGCCCACGCTGTCGCGCAGCGTGTAGAGGTTCAATTCCGGCTCGTCGTAGCTGGTGAAGTGATCGGTCTTAAACGTCATCAGCGGCCGCCGCGAGCGGTAGTCGAGCAGGTCGTCGATGGCGAACGATGCGACGACCTCGGTGTCCAGCGAGGACTTCAGGTGCTCGGCGGCCAACCGGATGGCGTGGCCGGCGTCGGAGAAGCCCTCCAGGGCATGGATCAGCACCGGGCCGCGGCCGTCGGTCGAGGTGAGCTGCGGTGCCGGTAGTTCCAGCTCGTACATCGGCTCGGTCAGGTGGTTGTCGCCCTGCTCATCAGCCATGGGTTCGGCCTCCTTCGGTCAGCATTCTGTACTTACAACGCGCGGGCGACCCATCCCGTTCCCGCGGCCGGCGGTCCCGGTGCCCCGGCGCCCCTGCCACAAGTATCCCCAGCGCCGGTTTCCTGCACAGTCCGGGACCGCCGCGGGCTCCGGTGCACCGGATGCGACACCGGCGCTTGACAGCGTCGTGGCCATGACGACACACCCTGAGTTTCATCTCGATCGCCCGGGCGTTCTGATCGCCGCGCTGCCCGCCGTGCTGGGCTTCGTGCCGGAGAAGTCACTGGTGCTGGTGGCACTGGAGGACGCCGGCCGGATGGGCGCGGTGATGCGGGCCGATCTTTCCGACGACTTGAGTGCCAATGTCGGGCGGCTGGCGGAACTGGCCGCGAACTCCGGTGCGGAGCGCGTGCTGGCCGTCATCGTCGACGCCGACGGCGCGCTGTGCCCGATGTGCAACGACGAGCACCGCCTGCTGTGCGCCGCACTGGGGAAGGCGCTGGCTGGCTGCGATGTGGAACTTCACGCGGCCCACATCGTCGATCGTGTCGAGGACGGGGGGCGGTGGCACTGCGTGGACGGCTGCGGGTCCAGCGGTCCGGTGGAGGATCCGTACGCATCCCCACTCGCCGTCGCCGCGGTACTCGACGGCCGACGTCTCTACGGCCGGCGAGCGGATCTGGCCGCGGTGGTCGCCACCGTGGACGCCGAGCGCACCGCCGCGCTGGCGGAGGTAATGGGTGCCTGCGTGCAGCGCCGCGATTCCGACTGGCTGGCCGATCCGAACGGATGCGGCCGCCGCGATGTCGAGCGTGCGATGGCCGCGGCCGAGCGTGTGGCTGAGGGTGGCGACCTCACCGACGATGAGATCGCCGAACTCGCCGTCGCGCTGACCGATGTGGCGGTACGGGACACGCTCTATGCGCTCGCGGTCGGCGCCCAAGGTGCCGCCGCCGAAGCACTCTGGGGCTTGCTGGCCCGGTTGCTTCCCAATCCCTGGCGATCGGAAGCCCTTGTGCTGTTGGCGTTTTCGGCTTATGCGCGCGGTGATGGGCCTCTGGCCGGAGTGTCCCTGGAGGCCGCGCTGCGATGTGACCCGGAGCACCGGATGGCGGGAATGCTCGACACCGCTCTGCAGTCCGGAATGCGACCCGAGCAGATCCGTGAACTCGCGGGCACCGGATACCAGTTGGCCAAGCGACTCGGTGTGCGGCTGCCGCCGCGCCGTGCGTTCGGCCGGCGGGCGGTCTAGACCTTCTCGACCTTGACCGCGTGTGCCATCTCGTGCGGCAGTTCGACGTTCTCATGGCCTCCGACGACGATCGTGACGTCGCCCTCGGCGCTGGTCTCGACGAGTACACGTGCGCTGGGAACCACGCCGGCATCCTTGAGCCGGCTGATCAGCGCGACATCGCCTTGTACATGCTCGGTGAGTTGCCGCACCACGACGGCCACCGCACCGCCCACCGGAAGTTCGGTCAGCCGCACCAGGTTCGCACCGTCGTGCTCAGGTGCGGCGGTGTCGACGCCCAGCAGATCCAACCCGGGGATCGGGTTGCCGAACGGCGAGACCGAGGGATTCTCGAGGACCTGCACCAGGCGCCGTTCGACGTCCTCGCTCATGACATGCTCCCAGCGGCACGCCTCGGCGTGTACGTCCTCCCAGGGCAGGCCGATGACGTCGATGAGCAGACGTTCGGCGAGGCGGTGTTTGCGCATTACCGAGATCGCGAGCCGCCGGCCCTTCTCAGTCAGTTCGAGGTGACGATCACCGGCCACCCGCAGCAGCCCGTCGCGCTCCATCCGCGACACCGTCTGGCTCACCGTCGGCCCGCTCTGTTCGAGGCGTTCGGCGATCCGGGCGCGCAACGGAACCACGCCCTCTTCCTCGAGGTCGTAAATGGTGCGCAGGTACATCTCGGT
>JBFYOQ010000247.1:0-4275 GCA_041303735.1 Mycobacterium sp. | reverse complement strand
GATATCGGGTCCCATCCGCCGGGGTGCCACGGCCCGCACCGGGCCAGCCGGGCCACCGTCATCCAGCCGCCACGCAGCAACCCGTATTCAGTGAGCGCATCGACGGCGTACTGACTGCAGGTGGGCGTGAACCGGCACGAAGCCGGCCGAAACGGAGAGATCATGTGCCGGTAGACCCCGATCAGTCGTACCACGGCCCGAACCAGCGGGTTCACCGGTCACCACCACCCATCGTGGCCAGAGCGCGACGGACACCGGCGGTGATCTCCTGCTCCAAACGGGATGAGAGCGCATTACCGCTGCTGGGCAGTGCCCGGATCACCACCCTGTCTGCGGGGTCCAGATCGGCGATGACCGTGCGGGCAGCGTGCCGGAGCCGGCGTGCGACGCGGTGGCGGTCGACGGCATTGCCGACCGCCTTACTGACGACGAAACCGATCCGTGGGCCGTCGGCAATGCCGGCTTCGCGTCGTGCGTGAATGACGAGGTCGGGTTGAGCAACCCGAATGCCCTGCTTGACGGTGGCGCCGAACTCCGCTGAGCGCGTCATTCGATTTCGCGCCGACAGCACGTTGAGAACCGCGGATCAGGCAGACAGCGAGTGACGGCCTTTACGGCGCCGTCCGGACACGATGGCGCGCCCGGCCCGGGTACGCATGCGCAACCGGAAACCGTGAACGCGTGCCCGTCGGCGGTTGTTCGGCTGGAAGGTGCGCTTGCCCTTGGCCACGGCTGTCTCTCCTCGTCATATTCCACAGAACGTAGCCGCATTCCGCGACGTTGTTCCCGTCAAGCTTCGCTCGTAACCGGCGCGGCCCCGGAGGACTCCGGTCGCTGCCGTATCGCCGACGTGCGGGCGACCGTTTGAGGGTACTTAGCTCGCTTGCGCAGGTCAAACCGCCCGCAATGCGGCCAGCGTACGCAACGGTTTCCCGTATTGGCTTTCAGTTGGCACGGGCGGCGAAACCTGTTAACTTCTGGCGGAACGCTAAGACCGAAAAGACCGATTGTCCACTTTCGCGAACACGGTGAGAGCCTCGTGGTTATGCTGCGCTCCGGGCACCGATCCCGCTGTACACAACTGTGGATAACTATGTGGACAGTTGCTCGTTGTACCGCTTCTAGCAGGTAGGGGGTTCATCGGTGAGCGATGGCCCCGGCTCCGACTTCGCCGCGGTATGGAGTTCTGTGGTCTCCGAGCTCAACGGCGAGGCCGACACTCTCCCCGATGCCGCGTTTCCCGCCGAGAACCCGCTTACTCCCCAGCAGCGTGCCTGGCTGAAGCTGGTACGGCCGCTGACGATTGCTGAAGGATTTGCTCTGCTGTCGGTGCCCAGCTCCTTCGTCCAGAACGAAATCGAACGGCACCTCCGAACTCCGATCATCGACGCTCTCAGCCGGCGCCTCGGAGAGCGGGTGGAACTGGGCGTGCGCATCGAGCCCACAGACGGTCCGGCGGAAGACGACCTCACCGCCGGCGACCTCGACGAAGTCGACGAGGACCGGGAAGCTTTGGCCAGCGCACATGAGACCTGGCCCAGTTACTTCATGGAGCGGCCCCGGAACTCCTCGGACAACGATGCTGCGGAAACCAGCCTCAACCGGCGATACACCTTCGACACCTTCATCATCGGGTCCTCCAACCGGTTCGCCCACGCGGCCGCCCTGGCCATTGCGGAGGCACCCGCCAGGGCATACAACCCGCTGTTCATCTGGGGTGAATCAGGTTTGGGAAAGACCCACCTGCTGCATGCCGCCGGTAACTACGCCCAGCGGCTTTTTCCGGGTATGCGCGTCAAATACGTGTCCACCGAGGAATTCACCAACGATTTCATCAATTCGCTGCGTGACGACCGCCGAGTCGCCTTCAAGAAAAGCTATCGCGACATCGACGTTCTACTGGTCGACGACATCCAATTCATCGAAGGCAAGGAGGGCATCCAGGAGGAGTTCTTCCACACCTTCAATACCCTGCACAACGCCAATAAGCAGATTGTCATCTCCTCCGATAGACCGCCCAAACAACTCGCAACCCTTGAAGACCGACTCAGGACGCGGTTCGAGTGGGGACTGATCACCGACGTCCAGCCTCCCGAACTTGAGACCCGCATCGCTATTCTGCGCAAGAAAGCGCAGATGGAGCGCCTAGACGTTCCTGATGACGTACTGGAATTGATCGCATCGAGCATCGAGCGCAACATCCGCGAACTCGAGGGAGCGCTGATCCGCGTGACGGCCTTCGCCTCGTTGAACAGGACCGCGATCGACACCGCCCTCGCCGAGATCGTGCTCCGGGACCTGATTGCCGACGCCGGCACCATGCAGATCAGCGCGGCGATGATCATGGCAGCCACGGCCGAGTATTTCGACACCGCAGTCGAGGAGCTGCGCGGTCCGGGGAAGACCCGTGCCCTAGCCCAGTCCCGGCAGATCGCCATGTACCTGTGCCGCGAGTTGACGGACTTGTCACTACCGAAGATCGGCCAGGCATTCGGCCGCGACCACACCACGGTGATGTACGCGCAGAAGAAGATCCTCAACGAGATGGCTTCCCGGCGGGAAGTCTTCGATCACGTCAAAGAGCTCACCACACGCATCCGCCAACGCTCCAAGCGCTGAAATCCAGGTCCGCGGCACATCCCACGGGGTTCCGGTGCAAAAAACTTTGGGCCCATACGTACCACCCACCACATGCACGCTTTGTGGATCACGTGTGGACTGCCAGGGGATCACCCACCCACAACATGCAAGGGATTCGCACAACCCCTCGTCTATCCACACCGGCTCAGCCGGCCGAACCCATCCATCCACACTTCATCCACAACAGCGGAGTGCTCGCCAGCAGGCCCGAAACGCACTTGTCCACAGCATCAACAGCACCTAGTACTACTGCTTGTAAATATCTAATGGATTCTCTTTAGAAGACCACCCTGGGGAACAACAGCCGGCGGGCGCCCGCCGGTGCCCACGCGATCTTCGCTGTCGCCCTGCTTGAATACCTTTCAAGATGCTGTCCGACGCTCTACGGTTGGTCATCGGAGCGCCGTGACGGTGGCGATGACCCAGGCGTTGCTCGGCGTGATGAAGGGATTTGATGGATGTGGTGACCACGACGGTGGGCTCCGACTTGAGATTTCGGCTGGTGTGCGAGGACTTCGCCGACGCCGTGGCCTGGGTGGCCCGTTGTCTGCCGACGCGGCCGACAGTGCCGGTGCTGGCCGGCGTGCTGATCACCGGAACCGACGAGGGCTTGACGATCGCCGGTTTCGACTATGACGTATCGGCTGAAGTGGTGGTTCCGGCTGAAATCGCTTCTGCCGGAACGGTTCTGGTGTCCGGACGCCTGCTCTCGGAGATCACCCGGGCACTGCCGGCCAAACCGGTCGAGGTGAGCGTGGAGGGTACCCGTGTCCTTCTGACCTGCGGAAGTTCGAAATTCTCACTCCCGGCGATGCCAGTTGAGGACTATCCGACGCTGCCGTCACTGCCCGAGGAGACCGGCGTGCTCTCCGCGGACGTGTTCGGCGAGGCGGTCAGTCAAGTCGCGGTAGCTGCCGGACGTGACGACACCCTGCCCATGCTCACCGGAATCCGGGTGGAGATCTGCGGGGACAGGGTGGTGCTTGCCGCGACCGACCGTTTCCGTCTGGCGGTTCGCGAACTGACGTGGTCGACCGCTAACCCGGGTTTGGAGGCCGCGGTCCTGGTTCCAGCGCGCACCCTCGCCGAAGCCGCCAAGGCCGTCACGCCGGGCACCGATGTGCACCTGGCACTCGGTACCGGTTCCGCGGTGGGCGAAGAGCGGCTGCTGGGGATTCGCAGCTCCGGTAAGCGCAGCACGACCCGCCTCCTGGACACCGAATTCCCGAAATTCCGGCAGTTGCTGCCCGCTGAGCACACCGCGCTGGCCACCATCGGCGTCGCCGAGCTCAGCGAGGCGATCAAACGCGTGGCACTGGTCGCGGACCGGGGGGCTCAGGTTCGGATGGAGTTCACCGATGGTCTGCTGCACCTTTCGGCCGGGGCCGATGGCGTGGGACTGGCCGAAGAGGATCTCGAGGTGGATTTCGCCGGTGAGCCGCTGACGATCGCCTTCAACCCGACCTACCTGACCGACGGCCTCGCCTCTCTGCACAGTGACCGCGTGACGTTCGGATTCACCACGGCCAGCAAGCCGGCGGTTCTGCGACCGGCCCCGGACGATGGCGGGCCCAGCGGCCCCGGCCCCTTCGCCGCCATGCACACCGAATATGTCTACTTGCTGATGCCGGTACG
>JBFYOQ010000246.1:0-2695 GCA_041303735.1 Mycobacterium sp. | reverse complement strand
ACATACCGCCGACGTGGTCGCCGACCCTGTGGGAGCGCACGTGGGGTCCGACGGCGGTGACGACACCGGCGAAGTCGATGCCCAGTTGCGGCTTGCCGTCGAAGCTCGGGTAACGGCCCATCGCCACCAGGACGTCAGCGAAGTTCAAGCTGGACGCGGTGACCGCGACCTCGATCTCGCCCGGTCCGGGAGCGATCCGCTCGAACGCCGTCATCTCCAGCGTCTGCAGGTCGCCGGGGGTCCGGATCTCCAGCCGCATGCCCTCGCGCTCATGGTCGACGACTGTGGTGTGGCGCTCCTCGGCCCGCAGCGGGCTCGGGTAGAGGTGCGCGGTGTACCAGTCGGCGTTACGGAAGGCGGTCTCGTCCTCCTGCAGGCCCAGCAGAAGCTGCCGAACCACATGGAAGCCCTCGGTGTCGTCGTCGACGTCGATCTGAGTCGGGTGCAGCGACGGGTGCTCGGCGCCGATCACCCGCAGCAGGCCACGCAGGCCGGCCTGCTCGAGATTGGGCCGCTCGCCGGCGACGACGGTCTGCGCGCCGCGGGTCACGACGTAGAGCCGCGGCGCCTCACCGGCGGCCTCGGGTAGATCACGAACGATCCGCACCAGGTGGCGGACATGCTCGCCGCCGCGCGCTGCGAGTTGCTCCGGCGGGCAGCCGTTGCGCGGAGCGGCCACCACGACCATGTTGCCGAAGTGCCCCTCGGCCAGATAGGTCCGCATCCGTTCGGCGTTGGCGGCATGGTCGGCGTGCTGCGGCCAGGACATCGTCGTGACGTCGGCATCGTTGATCTTGAGCGCATCGGTGAGTTCGGAGGCCAGCAGATCGGTGGAGTCCGAGGTGTTCACCAGCAGCCAGGTGCCCGGGTGGACGTTGGACGCCAATTCCGGCAGTTCCTGCTTACGCCACTCCACGGCCAGCAGGCGCTCGTTGAGGACGCGATCGCCCTCGGCGTTGCCGGTGCCCATGGACAGCCCGTCGACGGCCAGCAACACGGTGCCCTCGTCGTCGAGCATCGAGATATCGGCCACAACACCCGAACCGTCCAGCGAGACCACCCGGGTCAGGCAGAAACGGGCCTTATTGGCCGGGCCGTAGGCCCGCAGGCGGCGCACACCCAGCGGCAGCAGCAGACCGCCGGTCCCACTGTTCTGCACGCCGGGATGAGCGGCGACCGACTGGAAGCAGGCGTCCAGCAGGGCGGGGTGCACCCCGTACGCGCTCTGCTGACTACGGATCACCGACGGCAATCCGATCTCGGCCAGCACGGTGTCGCCGGCGTCCTCGGTGGCGTTGATAGCGGTCAAGGCTGTGAACGCGGGACCGAACTGGACACCGCGGGTATCGAACCAGTGCCGGATCTCGCCGCCGTCGGCGCGGCGCGGATGCGACGCGGTCAGTGCGGCGATGTCCTGGGGCGCGGGCACCTCGTCGGTGTCGAGCGCCACCAGCACCGCGCTGGCCCGCCGTTCGCGCTCGCCGTCCACATCGGTTTCGACCAAGAACTCGAAGGTGCCCTCGGCCTGTGCGCGGGCCTCGGCGCTGACGGCGGTCTCGTTCTCCAGCAACAGCATCCGCTCGAAGCGGACGTCACGGACTTCCGCGCCATCACCAAGAGCGGTCTGCGCGGCGGCCAGGGCCATCTCGCAGAAGGCGGCCCCCGGCATCGCGGCGATGTTGTTGACCTGATGATCGATCAGCCACGGCAGCGCGGCGGTGCCGACCTCGGCCTGCCACACGTGCCGCTGCGGCTCTTCGAGGAGGCGGACGTGCGAACCGAGCAGCGGATGCGCGGAGACCACGTGGGCACCGCGGCCCCCCTCGGCCGACTGCCGCTCGAGGATGAGCCGGCGATGGGTCCAGCTGGGCAGTGGGGCGTCCACCAGCTGTCCGGTTGGCAACAGCGCTGCGAAGTCGATCGCGGCACCGGCAGCGAACAGGTCCGCCGCCAGCGTGCGCAATCCGTGCGGCATCTCCTGGCCGCGCCGCATCCCCGCCACCGCGGCGACCGGGATGTCGAGAGTGGCCGCGGTCTGATCGACACCGCGAACGAGCAGCGGGTGCGGCGACAGTTCGGCGAACACCCGGAAGCCGTCCTCCAGCGCGGTCTGGACCGCCGCCGAGAACCGCACGGTGTGGCGCAGATTGTCGATCCAGTAATCGACGTCGCAGTACGGCTGCTCACGCGGGTCGAACAGCGTCGCCGAGTAGTACGGCACCTCGGGCACCAACGGAGTGATGTCGTCGAGCATCCCGGCCAGTTCGTCGAGGATCGGCTCGACCTGCGGGGTGTGCGAGGCCACGTCGACCGCCACTTCGCGAGCCATGATCTCGCGCTGCTCCCAGTCGGCGACGATACGGCGCACGGTGTCGGTGGCGCCACCGATCACCGTCGAGGTCGGAGACGTCACGACGGCGACGACGACGTCCTCGATGCCCTGGCTTTCGAGTTCCTCTCGGACTTTCTGGGCCGGCAACTCGACGGCGGCCATGGCGCCACCGCCGGCGATCTTCAGACACAGCAGCGAGCGGCGGCAGATGACCTTGACACCGTCAGCGAGCGACAGCGCACCGGAGACGACGGCGGCGGCGACCTCACCGAGCGAATGACCGATGACAGCACCCGGGGTGACCCCGCGCGACTTCATGGTGGCGGCCATCGCGATCTGCATCGCGAAGATGGCCGGCTGGAT
>JBFYOQ010000245.1:0-7451 GCA_041303735.1 Mycobacterium sp. | reverse complement strand
CAGCGGGCCAGCTTAGGCCACCGCGGGATCCCCGCCGTAGTCGTGGCGGTTATAGCTCGCCGGCCTCGACCGCTTCGCGGGTGTGCTGGGCGGCGGCGATGTCGCGCGCGGATAGCCGGATCCCGAAGGCGCTGATTCCCACCAGCACCGCCACGGCGGCCACCCACAGCAGCGAGTAGGTGTAGCCGGCGTCCAGTGCGTCGAGCTGAGCGGGGGTCATATCGGCCACCGGTCCGGTGGTGCCGCCCAGATAGAGGGTGCGCGAGATCTGGACCGCCTGGATCACCACCAGAACCATTGGGCCGCCGAGATTCTGGGCCATCAGCGTGACCGCGCTGACCGGGCCGATCTCCCGCGGGCCGACGTCGGCCACCGCGCACAGCGGCAGGATGACCGAGATCACCCCGATGCCGAAGCCGCCGATAACGATGGGCAACAGCAGGTCCGGAAAATACGGGATGGTGCGGGTCAGGGTGGACCCGTACAGCATCGCGGCCAGCACCAGCACTCCGCCGCCGATGATGAGCCAGCGCGGTGCGACATGCGGGGCGAGCCGGGCGGTGAGCACATTGCCCAGGCCGAGTGCGAGCGCAAACGGGATGAACGCGATGCCGGCGTGCAGTGCGGAGTAGCCCAGCACGTCCTGCACGTAGAGCCCGATGATGACGGTCAGCGTCAGCATCACCCCGCCGGCCATGAACAGCGAGATGAACGTCATCACCCGGTTGCGGTCGCCGAACAGTGACAGTGGAACCAACGGGTGGTCGGCGTTGCGCTCGGCGATGACGAAACCGATGCCGAGTGCCACCGCGGCCACCCCGGCGCCGATGACGAACGGATCCGTCCAGCCGCGGGGAGGACCCTGGGTGAACACCAGCACCGCCGCGGTGCACCCGAGGGTGGCCAGCAGCGCCCCGGTGACGTCGAGTTTGAGGCGCTCGTGGCGGGTCTCCTCCAGTCGGGTCACCGCGATCCAGACGATCAGCGCACCGATCGGAAGGTTGATGAGGAAGGCCAGCCGCCAGTTGATGACGGTGAGCGCGCCGCCGATGACGAGTCCGAGGACCGAACCGAGGCCCTGCATGGCCGCGGACATCGCCATCGCCTGGTTGCGGGCATGCCCGGGTGCGTAGGTGGTGGCGATCAGCGCCAGTCCGGTGGGCGCGGCCACCGCGGCACCGATGCCCTGGACCGCGCGCGCCGCGATCAGCAGTGGGCCGTCGGTGGCCAGTCCGCAGGCCATCGAGGCGATGGTGAACACACCCACGCCGGAGATGAAGGCCCGTTTGTGGCCGATGGCGTCGCCGACCCGGCCACCGAGCAGTAGCAGCCCGCCGAAGGTCAGCACGTAGGCGGTGATCACCCAACTCTTGGCGGCATCGGAGAGATCGAGGTCGGCCTGCATCCGCGGCAGCGCGACGATGACAATGGTGCCGTCGAGGGTCGCCATCAACTGCATACCGGTGATCGCGACGATCGCGACTCCCAGCACGCTGGAGGCGAGCGGCCGGGCCGGCGGTTCGGGAGCTTGTCCGCCGGCCATGGGTAGCCACCCTACCCAGGCCCCGCGGCCGGACCCGCCGGTCGCCGGCAGGGTGTGTCAGAGCTGTGTGTCGGAGCTGTGTGTCAGAGCTCTCCGGCGTCGATCGCTTCCTTGACGTCCTGGGCGTGCGCGACCTGCGCGGCGGTGTAGCCGATGAACAGCGCCACCGCGCCCACGATCACCGCCACCCCGGCGACCCAGAGCAGCCCATAGGTATAGCCCTGATCCAGGGCGTGCAACTGGTCGGGTGTCATCTTCTTGACCGGTCCGGTGGTGCCACCCAGATAAAGCGTGCGCGAGGTGATGACCGCCTGGATGACGGCCAGTACGACGGGGCCGCCGAGGTTCTGCAGCATCAGCGCGATCGCCGACACCGGGCCGATCTGGTCCAGACCCACCCCGGCGATGGCCGAGACGGTCAGCGGAACGACGATCATGCCGATGCCGAGGCCGCCGATGGTGATCGGCAGCAGCAGGTTCGGGAAGTACGGGATACCGGCGTCGAGGGTGGAGCCGTAGACCATGGCTGCCAGCACCAGCACGCCACCGGCGATCACCAGCAGACGCGGCGCGAAGAAGTTCACCAGCTGCGAGGACACCCCGAGACCGATACCGAGGGCGATGACGAACGGGATGAACCCGATGCCGGCGCGCAGCGCGCTGTAGCCCATGATGTCCTGCACGTAGAGTCCGATGAGCACGGTCAGGGTGAACATCACCCCGCCGGCCAGGAACACCGCGGCGAAGGTGGCCAGCCGGTTGCGGTCGGCGAACAGCCGGAACGGCACGACGGGGTTGACCGCGCTGCGCTCAACGAAGACGAACGCCGTGAACGCCGCGGCGGCGATCAGCCCGGACAGCAGCGTCATGGGCTCCAGCCAGCCGTTCTCCGGGCCCTGGGTGAAGCCGAACACCGCCGCGGTGCAGCCCACGGTGGCCAGCAGCGCGCCGGCCGCGTCGAGTTTCATCGGCTCGCGGTGCGTCTCACGCAGGGTGGTTCGGGCCAGGTAGATCACCAGCACGCCGATCGGGATGTTCACCAGGAACGCCAGCCGCCAGGACACCTCGACCAGCGCGCCGCCGACCACCAGGCCCATCACCGAGCCGATGCCGGTCATGGCGGCGAAGATCGCCGTGGCGGAGTTGCGGGCCGGACCCTTCGGGAAGGTGGTGGCGATCAGCGCCAGACCGGTCGGCGAGGCGATCGCCGCTCCGACACCCTGAAGCAGCCGGGCGACCACCAGAGTCGCTTCGTCCCAGGCGATTCCGCAGAGCACCGAGGCGATGGTGAACAACGCGACGCCGACGATGAAGGTGCGCTTGCGGCCGATGGCGTCACCGAGGCGCCCGCCCAGCAGCATCAGACCGCCGAAGGTCAGCACGTAGGCGGTGATCACCCAGCTGCGCCCGGCGTCGGAGAGGTTCAGCTCGTCCTGGATCTGCGGCAGCGCCACGATGGCCACCGTGCTGTCCATGGTGGCAAGCAACTGCATGCCGCCGATCGCGACCACGGCGGAGATGAACCGCCAGGACCGCAGCCCGGAGCGTCCGGCCGACTCGAGGTCAGCCGGGTCCACCCCCGTCGGGAGCGGGTGAGGCGAGTCGTCGGCGGCCCGGAAACCGGCGGTGCGCTCGGCGTCGTTAAGAGCCGTCATGGCGGCCTACTCTACAGTAATCTTAAGAGGACTTTAAAGTCCCGATAAGGTCTCGAATGCCGCCACCGGCCCGATCACGATGACCGCCGGGGGCCGGATGCCCTCGGATCGAAGGCGTTCGGGCACGTCAGACAGGGTCGCCCGGACGATCCGCTGCGCCGCCGTGGTGCCGTGCTGCACCGCCAGGACCGGCGTTTGCGCAGGTCTACCGCCGTTAAGCAGGGCCGCGGCGAACAGTTCCATGCGCTCCACCGCCATCAGCAGCACCAGCGTTCCGGACAGTTTCGCCAGCGCGTCCCAGTTCACCAGCGATTCCGGGTCATCGGGCGCCAGATGGCCGCTGACCACCACGAATTCGTGATTCACCGCACGGTGGGTGACGGGCACACCGGCCAGAGCGGGAACCGCTATGGCACTGCTCACACCCGGCACCACGGTCACCGGAATCCCGGCCTCGGTGCAGGCGAGCACCTCCTCGTACCCGCGGGCGAACACGAACGGGTCCCCGCCCTTGAGACGCACCACGAACTGCCCCGCCCTGGCCCGCTCGATGAGCACCGCGTTGATGGCGTCCTGAGCCATCGCCCGGCCGTAGGGGATCTTCGCGGCATCGATCACCTCGACGTGCGGGGCGAGTTCGGCGAGCAGTTCCGGTGGGGCCAGCCGGTCGGCGACCACGACGTCTGCGTAAGCGAGCAAGCGCCGGCCGCGCACCGTGATCAGCTCCGGGTCCCCCGGTCCCCCGCCGACGAGCGCCACCCCACCGGGCACCACGTCGGAGGCGGTTGAGGCGACGATGTCCGGGGCGATCCGGCCCTGGGCGAAGGCGTCCCGGATCGCCGACCGAACCGCTGCCGAGCGGCGGTGCTCACCGCTGGCGAGTACGCCGACGAGCAGTCCCTCGTAGTCGAAGGAGGCCGGAGTCACGGCGGTGCCGTCCCGGCCGGAATCGGCACGTACGCAAAAGATCCGGCGGCGTTCGGCCTCGGCGACGACGGCGGCGTTAACGTCCGGTTGGTCGGTGGCGGCGATGGCGTACCAGGCGTCCTCGAGGTCGCCGTCGCGGTAGTCGCGCAACTCCAGGGTGATTCCGGGCTGCTGTTCGGCCAGTGCCTCCACCGCGGGAGTGGCGGCGCGGGCGACGACGTGGACCTGTGCACCGCCTGCGATGAGCACCGGCACCCGCCGCTGGGCGACGGTGCCGCCGCCGATGACAACGACCTTCTTGCCGGCCAGGCGCAGGCCGACGAGGTAGGCGTTCTCGGTCACCGCCTGAAGCCTAGGGCGTGGCCTGCTCGACGAAACGGCGGACCGACTGCGGGTGCGCGGCGGGGTGGGTGTGCAGATACGACGCGTGAACGCCGCCGCGGATCGCGCCCTCATCGCCCGCGCCGGGTCGCCGGGTCAGCCACGCCGGCGAGACGGCCTCGGTGAACTCGACTGTGGTGCGGTGGAACTCATGTGCCGTCACCCGCTGACCGGCCCTGTGCAGCGATGAGTCGGCGGCGGCGACGGCGTCGCGGTAGCCCAGCGTCAGCCGTGGGCCGAACGTGGCGGCGCCGGGCAGCACCCCGCACATCGGGTGCCCGTCCAGTTCGCCCATCAGGTAGGTGAGTCCGCCGCACTCGGCGTGGACGGGGGCGCGGGCGGCCAGCGCACGGATCTGCTCGCGCAGGGCGACATTGCCGGACAGCGCCTCGGGGTGCTCCTCGGGAAAGCCCCCGGGCAGAACCAGTGCCGCCGCGGACTCCGGCAGCGTGTCGGTGAGCGGATCGAATCGCACCGGGTGGGCTCCGGCGGCCCGCAACAGTTCCTCATGCTCGGTGTAGCCGAAGGTGAAGGCCGCCCCGGCGGCCAGTGCCACCACCGGGTTGCCCGCCACCGGTTCACCGACCGCGTCCTGCGGCGACCACGGCGCCGACGTCACGCCGCAGCGCGCCAGTGCGGCCACCGCGGCGATGTCGATGTGGGCGGACACCAGATCGGTCATTGCCGCCACCGCCGCGGTGGCGGCCTCGCCGTGCTCCACCGCGGTGACCAGCCCGAGGTGCCGCGACGGGACCGCCAGGGCGTCGCGGCGTGGCAGCGCGCCCAGCACCGGCACCCCGACGGCCTCGCACGCTGAACGCAGTACCTGCTCGTGCCGCGGTGAGCCGACCCGATTGAGGATCACCCCGCCGATCCGCACACCCGGACAGAATGTCGAAAAGCCCTGCAGCACAGCGGCGATGCTCTGACTCTGACCGCGGACGTCAACCACCAGCAGCACCGGCGCCCCCAGCATCCGGGCCACCTGTGCGGTCGACCCGCGCGGGGGTGTGACGAACTGATCCTCGATCCGGCCGTCGAACAGGCCCATCACACCCTCGACGACAGCGATGTCGGCGCCGATGCAGCCGTGGCCGTACAGCCCGGGGATCAGATCCTCGCCCACGAGGACCGGATCGAGGTTGCGGCCGGGCCGGCCCGCGGCCAGCGCGTGATAGCCCGGGTCGATGAAGTCCGGGCCGACCTTGAACGGGGCGACCCGGTGCCCGGCGGCGCGTAGTGCGCCCATCAGACCTGTTGCGACGGTGGTTTTTCCGCTGCCCGAGGTCGGTGCGCCGATGATGACGGCGGGCACGGCGCTCACCATTCGACATTCACCATTCGACACCGCGCTGACCTTTGCGGCCGGCGTCCATCGGGTGCTTGATCTTGGTCATCTCGGTGACGAGGTCGGCGGCGTCGAGCAGCTCCGGTGGCGCCTCGCGGCCGGTGATCACCACGTGCTGGCGGCCGGGCCGCCCGCGCAGCGCCTCGACAACCTCCTCGACGTCGACCCAGCCCCAGCCGAGCGGGTAGGTGAATTCGTCGAGCACGTAGAAGTCGTGTTGCTCGTCGGCCAGCCGGCGGGCGATCTCGGCCCAGCCCTCGGCGGCGACGGCGGCGTGATCGTCGTCGCTACCGGGCTTGCGGGACCAGGACCAGCCCGCGCCCATCTTGTGCCACTGCACCGGCCCACCGATGCCATGCTCGGTGTGCAGCCGGCCCAGTTCAGCGAAGGCGGACTCTTCGCCCACCTTCCATTTCGCGCTCTTGACGAACTGGAACACCGCCACACTCAAGCCCGCGTTCCACGCACGCAACGCCATCCCGAAGGCGGCGGTGGACTTGCCCTTGCCGGCGCCGGTGTGCACCGCCAGGACCGGTGACTCCCGGCGCTGCCGGGTGGTCAACCCGTCGCCGGGAACACTGGTGGGTCGGCCCTGCGGCATACCGCGCTCCTCTGTATCTCAGGCAACGTCGCGGACGACGTGCAATCTCAGGCGACGTCGCGGACTGCGTGCGCCAGGCTGTCCGCGCGCAACTGGACCAGACGCAACACCGGGGCGCGCAGGTACCCGGCCAACTCGGCGGCCAGTTCCAGCCGCACATACGACGTCTCGCAATCCACCACCACGGCGGCGGTGCCTTCGGCTGCCAGGCGCTGCGCGGCAATCCGGCTGCGGCCCAATGGATCCGGACCACCGGTGGCCCGGCCATCGGTGAGCACCACCACCAGCGGGCGGCGGGCGGAGTCCCTGGCCCGTTCGCGGACGACGACCTCGCGTGCGGCCAGCAGTCCTTCCGCCAGCGGGGTGGTGCCGCCGGTATCGAAGCGGCGCAGCCGCCTCGAGGCGATGTGCGCCGAGGTGGTGGGTGGCAGCAGCAGGCGCGCGCCGTCGGCGCGGAAGGTGATCACCGCGACCTTGTCGCGGCGCTGGTAGGCGTCGCGCAACAGCGACAGCGCGGCGCCGCTGACCGCCGACATCCGGTCGCTGGCGGCCATCGATCCGGATGCGTCGACGACGAAGATCACCAGGTTGCCCTCGCGGCCGACCCGGGTGGCCCGGCGGATATCGGTCACCTGCGGTCGCAGCGGTCCGGGACCGGCGCTGTGGCCGGCGGCGGAGAGCAGGGTGGCGAACAGGTGCACTCCGTGTCCGCGCTCTGGCGTGGGACTGGGGCCGACGACCGCGCCGACGGAGTTGCGGGCCGCCGAACGCCGTCCCACCGCACCGTCGCCGATGCCGGGCACCGACAGTGTCCGGGTTCGAAACGGCGCCGCCGGCGGGGCCGAGGGACGGGGGTCGCCGGACGACTTCTGCTGGGGCGCAGTGGTTTTCGTGTCCGTTGCAGTCGTTGATCCGTGTGAATCCGCACCACCGCCGGGCGGCTCGGGATCAGGTTCGGGGACCGGCCCGGGATCCCCCGGCTGCCCGGCGCGGTCC
>JBFYOQ010000244.1:0-12010 GCA_041303735.1 Mycobacterium sp. | reverse complement strand
AGGCTGGGTGGACGTCGCCGGGCGGGTGGTCAGTGACGGCGTCAGAGTGCTGGGCTGACGTTGCGGTGCGCCCGCAAATCCTCGATCTCGCGCTCGAAGTCCTCCGCCGAGGTGAACGACCGGTAGACCGACGCGAATCTCAGGTAGGCGACCTCGTCGAGTTCCCGCAGTGGGCCCAGGATGGCCAGACCGACCTCGTTACTGGGCACCTCGGGTGAGCCGGCGGCACGCACCGTGTCCTCGACCTGCTGCGCGAGCAGGTTCAGCGCGTCGTCGTCGACCTGGCGGCCCTGGCACGCCCGCCGGACGCCGCTGATCACCTTCTCCCGGCTGAACGGTTCGGTGACGCCACTGCGCTTCACGACGGCCAGCACCGCGGTCTCGACGGTGGTGAATCGCCGACCGCACTCCGGACAGGACCGGCGCCGGCGGATGGCCTGGCCCTCGTCGGTCTCCCGGGAATCGACGACACGGGAGTCAGGGTTGCGGCAGAAAGGACAGTGCATGACCGCTCCTTCTCCCCCGCTCTTCGCGCCTGAAAGAACTGCGCCTGGCGAGACGCCTGACGAGACGCCTAACGAGACTGAGCCTACCTGCGTGCGGCGCGCCGAAGCCATCACCGCGGGTGCCCGGCAGTTCCTCGAGTGGGCCGCGCTTTCGGCGGTCAGGCGACCGGTGCGATCAGTGTCTGGCCCGCATCGACCGCAGCGGACTCCAGCTGGTTGAGATCCCGGATCCTGTCGACGATCTGGCCCGCGGGAGCCTCGGGCGCAACCCGTCCGGCCAGTTGCTGCAGCGTTTCACCGGCCTGGACCTGGACCACCGCGAGCCGCTCGGGAACGGCGGCCGGCGCGGCCGCCCGGTCGCCACTGAAATTGGCCAGCGCGCCCAGCCACAGGGTGATCAGCGCCGCCATCGCGGCCAGCGCCACGGTGACCGCGGTGCCGACCGGCCGGTGGCCGTGGGCGGCACGGGACACCGCGATGCCGGTGCCGCGGTAGCGCAGGGGCGCTATGGCCGGACGGGCCGGGAACGGCCGGGCCTCGTAGGCTGGGAACGGCCGGGCCGAGCGCGCCGGAACGGGCCGCCGGGCACCACGGGCGGGTGCCGGGAACGCGGGTTGCCATCCCACCACCGGTCGATCGTCGAGGATTGTCATGTCGGCTCCTTCCGCGATTGTTCGCTCTTGTGTTCGAACGATACTCGATCATGTGTTCGATATCGAACATGTGAGCGAGCGTGTCGCCAGCATAGGTTCGGCCACCGACAAGCCCGTGACCGGCGGGCAGCGCGACACGCTCGAACACATGTTTGAAATTGACGGACATCAGGGCTACATTCGCATCCCATGAGTGAGAGCAACGCACTGACCGAGCGGCAGCGGACCATCCTGGACGTGATCCGGGCCTCAGTCACCAGCCGCGGTTATCCCCCGAGCATCCGCGAGATCGGCGACGCGGTGGGCCTGACGTCCACGTCGTCGGTGGCCCACCAGCTGCGCACCCTGGAGCGCAAGGGCTACCTGCGCCGCGATGCCAACCGGCCGCGCGCAGTCGATGTGCGCGGGTCCGACGAGGTGGTCACCCCGGTCACCACCGACGTGGCCGGCTCCGACGCGCTGCCGGTGCCGACCTTCGTCCCGGTGCTGGGACGGATCGCCGCCGGCGGACCGATCCTGGCCGAGGAGGCGGTGGAAGATGTCTTCCCACTCCCCCGGGAGCTGGTCGGCGAGGGTTCGCTGTTCCTGCTCAAGGTCGTGGGCGAGTCGATGATCGACGCCGCAATCTGCGACGGCGACTGGGTGGTCATCCGTCAGCAGAACGTCGCCGACAACGGCGATATGGTCGCGGCGATGATCGACGGCGAGGCCACGGTCAAGACCTTCAAACGCACCGGCGGTCAAGTGTGGCTGTTACCGCACAACCCGGCATTCGAGCCGATCCCCGGCAACGACGCCGCCATCCTGGGCAAGGTCGTCACCGTCATCCGCAAGATCTAGCGGCGGCGGGCTCTACGCCGGGCCTGTGTTACTCGGGCGCCCTGACGAACCCGTTGGCCTGTGCCACGTCCTCGCTGGCGAACCACACCTCGGGGACGGTGTTGTCGTAGAGCGCCGATTCGGGCGTGTAGTACAGCCCGGAGTGGGTGTTGGCCTTGATGAAGTAGCCCTCCGGCGGCTGGTACGGGTCGGCGAGCGGCAGGTGAATCGCCGGCCGCCACGGCTCGTCACCGGAATCGCGGGCGGGCTCGGGCTCGACGGCGAACTCGATCTCGACTTCCTCGCCGATCTGCTCCTCGAAGCTCGCCTCGCCGTAACCCGTCCAGGTATCGGCGTCGTCGGCCGCGTGACGCCGGCGCGGGGTGCCGAAGTCGCCGAGATCCAGTTGCCACGCCGACGACGACTCGCCGCCGGCCGAGTGACGGCCGATATCGGAATCCCCGGTGCCCCAATCGGTTTGAGCCACCGCGGCCGAGGCACCGAACTCATCGAGCTCGGCCTCGGTTGGAATGCGGGTGGGCGCGGTATCGATGGCATCCTCGTCGGAATCGAACTCGCCGGCAGGTGCCGCCCAGTCCTGACCCGAGCCGCGCCAGCGATCCGCTGAGAACTCCCCGGCACCGGTGTAACCGCTGCCGCTGTCGGCGGATGACGAGCGCCGACGGGCCCACCCGGCCAGCAGGCCGAGCAGCAGCAGCGCCGGAATCACGATCGCCAGCCACCACCAGCCCAGGCCCGAAGCGCCGTCCGAGCCGGCCGAACCGGTACCGGCGGGAGCCTGTGCCACGCCGTCGGGCAGTTCGAGGCCGGCCAACTCGGCGGCCAACTCGCCTGGCTTGGTGCTGAACTCCTTGGTGGCGCGGTTCCAGGAGACCTCTCCGCCGGAGAACTTCTGGGTGACGACGTCGCCCTTTGCGCTCTGCTCGCCGTCCGGAACACCGAGGGTGCCCGCGGCGCCGCCGAGCTTGGCCCAGGCTGCGTTGATCGCCCCGCGCACCACGATGGCGCCGGAGTCCGGTGTCCAGAAGATGACCGGGTTGTCGGGCGCGCTGAAGGCGCTCAGCCGGCTGTTGGGCACGCCACCGTCGCCCTCGGCACCGGTCGGCAGCCCCAGATCGCCGGTCGGCCCGCCCATCGACTCATACTTCGACAGGATCGCCCCGGTCACGGCATACGCCCCGGTGTCGGGGGTGAAGAAGATCTTGCCGCCGGCGTAGCCCTGCGCGGCGCCGTTGTCCCCGATCGGGGACTGCTCACCTTGGCGGCCACCGAGCGGACCGGACAGACCACCGGTGGCCCGCCAGGCCTGGTTGATCAGCGTGGTGGCGTCGGTGGGAACCGCGAGACCGGCGAGGCTGTCGGCCAGTTCGGCCGGAATCGTGGTGAAGGCCTTGGTGGCCGAGTTCCAGGACAGCTCTCCGCCGGTGAACCTCTGACTCACGGTGTCGCCGTCGTAGCGTTCGTCTTCGATCGGCACGCCCAGCGTGCCGGCGGAGCCGCCGAGTTGGTCCCAGGCGGCGTTGAGGGCCCCGCGGACCGCCCAGGCACCGGTGTCGGGCGTCCAGAAGATGGCGGGTGAGTCGCTGGCACTGAAGGTGCTCACCCGGCTGTTGGGTCCGATGAGGCCGGGCACCTCATCGATGGTGGGGAACCCCAGATCGCTGTCGGCGGGACCACCCAGCGACTGATACTTATCCAGGATCGCGCCGGACATCAGATGGGCCCCGGTATCCGGCGTGAAGAAGATGGCACCGCCGGTGAACTTCTGTCCGAAGCCGCTGCCGACCTGGTAGACATCACCGTCCTGGCTGCCCACCGCCGAGCCGGATCCGCCGTTGGCCTCCCAGGCCGCGCCGATGGCGTCGGCGGCGTCGCTCTCCGGTGACGCCAGGGCCGTGGGCACGGCCAGCGCGGCGGCCAGTGCACTTACCGCCACGCCGAGCAAGAGCCGCCCGGCAGTTCGCCCCGGACGTCGTTTCAGCCGCGTCATGCACGTCTCCCGCGTCGAAGTATTCGAGAATCAGTTACGTAATGGAATAGTAAATTCCGCGCCAGCTAAGCACGACACGCGGAAAGAAACCGACTCTCATTCCAAATCGAGACACAACGCGAATTGAATCGAAACGCACCCGGGTAGTGCTCAACGGGTGTTCAGACTCCCAGGCTACGGCCGATGATCTCTTTCATGATCTCGGTGGTGCCGCCGTAGATGGTCTGCACACGGGCATCGAGGAAGGCTCGTGCGACGGGGTATTCGCGCATATAGCCGTAGCCGCCGTGCAGCTGCACGCACCGGTCGGTCAACCGGACCTGCGCCTCAGTGGTCCACCACTTCGCCATCGCCGCCTGGTCGGCGGTGAGCTTGTCCTCCATCAGCAATTTGATGAATTCATCGACCATGATCCGCACCGCGGTGGCCTCGGTGGCCAATTCGGCGAGCAGGAAGCGGCTGTTCTGAAAGGACCCGATCGGCTTACCGAATGCTGTGCGTTCGGTGACATAGGTGATGGTCTCCTCGAGCACCGACTCCATGGCCGCGGCGGCCATGACGGCGATCGACAGCCGCTCCTGCGGCAGATTCTGCATGAGGTAGATGAAGCCCATCCCCTCCTCGCCGATCAGGTTCTCCACCGGAACGTGCACGTCGGTGAAGGACAGCTCCGCGGTGTCCTGTGCGTCGAGGCCGACCTTGTCGAGGTGGCGGCCGCGCTCGAAGCCGGGCATCCCACGCTCCACGCCCAGTAGCGAGAAGCCCTGCGCGCCCCTGTCCGGGTTGGTCTGAGCGACCACCAGGACCAGATCGGCGTTGATGCCGTTGGTGATGAAGGTCTTGGACCCGTTGAGCACGTAGTGATCGCCCTCGCGCACGGCGCGGGTCTTGATGCCCTGCAGGTCGCTGCCGGTGCCCGGTTCGGTCATGGCGATCGCGGTGATCATCTCGCCGGTGCAGAACTGCGGCAGCCAGCGCTGCTTCTGCTCCTCGTTGGTCTGATGCAGCAGGTAGGGGGCGACGACGTCGTTATGCAGCGAGAAGCCCAGGCCGCTGTACCGGCCGGCCACGGTCTCCTCGCAGACGATGGCGTTATAGCGGAAGTCGGAATCGCCGCCGCCGCCGTACTCCTCCGGCACGGCCATGCCCAGGAAGCCCTGCTTGCCGGCCTCCAGCCACACCCCACGGTCGACGATCTTGTCCTTCTCCCACTGGTCGTGGTTCGGCGCGACGTGCTTGTCGAGGAACCCGCGGTAGGACTCGCGGAAGAGGTCGTGCTCCGGCTCGAACAGCGTGCGGGTGTACTTCACGGCGTTGCCCATGGTGTGACCTCCAAGACCGGAACGGGGGAACCTTCATCCGAGGATAAACCAACCGGATGGTTGGGCGACAACGCGCCTGGCTGACCGGTGATAACAGCCCCTCTGGGGCGCGGGACGGTTAACGTCAGTCGCCATGATCGGTATTGCCGGATCGGCCGTCCGCACCGCGCTGGCGACAGCGTGCGCGGTGGTGATCACGCTGTGTCTGGCCGTCGCCGGCACCGTCAGCGTCGCGGTCAACCTGGCCGCCACCGCCCTGATCGTGCCCGGCACCGCAACACCCGATCCGGCTGCCGTGCCCGGCTACATGGACAACGCGGTCGACTACTACATCTCCCCCACGACACCGTCCTGCGCGGTGGTGTGCACCGCCGAGCCGGTGCCCTACATCGCCCAGTTCTGGCCGTTCCCCTTCGAGGGATGGGGCGGGTTGACCGGCGCCAAGCTCGACGTCTCAGTGGCCAGCGGTGTGCAGCAACTGACCAGCGATCTCGTCGGCACCTACAACCCGGGTCCGGACGACCCGGTGGTGATCTTCGGATACTCCCAGGGCGCCACGGTGGCCAGCCGGGAGAAGTCGCTGCTGAGCAAGCTCTCCGCCGAGGAACAGGCCAACATCTCGTTCGTGCTGATCGGCAACCCCAATAGGCCCAACGGCGGACTGTTCGAACGGCTGGCGCCGTTCGGCACGGTCCCGATTCTCGACGCCACCTTCGGCCTGCCCACCCCGACCGACACCGCGATGTCGACCGTGGACGTCGCCTTCGAGTACGACGGCGTGGCCGACTTCCCGCTCTACCCGATCAACCTGCTCGCCACCCTCAACGCGGTGGCGGGGTTCTGGTACATCCACGGCACCATGCTTTCGCCGAACGGTAATAACCTCGAGGTGCTGCCGAACGGGCTGACACCGGATGAACTGGCCGCTGCCATCGCCGACCCGGCCAATCAGCAACGCACCGCTGGCAGCGACACCACCTACGTTCTCATCCCCACACCGAACCTGCCTCTGCTGCAGCCACTTCGGGAGTTCGGCGCGTTCACCGGACTGGAGTTCATCACGACGCTGCTGATCGACCTCGTGCAGCCCGCGCTGCGGGTGCTGATCGAGACCGGCTACGACCGCACACTGCCCTACAGCGAGCCGGCACCGCTGCGGCTGATCCCGTTGGTCAACCCGTTCACCCTGGCGGTGGATCTCGCCGATGCGGTCGGGCAGGGGATCAACGACGTCGTCAATGCCATCCGCGAGGACGCCCCGGCGGCCACCTCCGCCGCGGCGGTGGCGGTGCCGGTGCCCGTCAAACCCGTTGCGGCGCAACGATCGGCGAAAGCCGTACAGCGCTCCACCGCACCGTCCGGCGACCGCACCGCATCGATGCCGCGCACGCAAGCCGCACCGCAGAAGGCGTCGGCTGCGTCGTCTAGGGCGTTGCGAACGCTTCCAGACCAGCGGCCAGCGCGGCGGGCACCTGCGCCTTAACCCTGGTGCCCTGCTCTGTGTGTTCCATCGCATCGACGCGGCCCTCGTCATGCAACCGGGCGACGAGTTCACCGCGGTCGTAGGGAATCGTCACATCGACGGCGATCTCGCGGGGCGCCACCAGTTCCCCCAGCCGGGTGCGCAACCGGTCGATCCCCTCGCCGGTGTGAGCGGACACGAAAACCGCACCCGGCAGGGCGCGGCGCAACTGGGCCAGCGTCACCTCGGAGGCGACGTCGATCTTGTTGACCACCAACAGTTCCGGAGCCGGCGGCGAGTGGTGATCCTTCTGCACCTCGCCGATCACCGCGTGCACCGCGTCGATCTGTGCCATCGGGTTGGCGTCAGCGCCGTCGACCACGTGCACCAGCAGATCGGCGTCCAGCACCTCCTCGAGGGTGGACCGGAACGCCTCCACCAACTGCGTCGGCAGGTGCCGGACGAAACCGACGGTGTCGGTCAGGACGAAGGGACGCCCCCGCTCACCCGGCGGGCCGAACTCGCCGCGGCGGGTGGTCGGCTCCAGCGTGGCGAACAGCGCGTCCTGCACCAGTACCCCCGCGCCCGTAAGCGCGTTGAGCACACTGGACTTGCCCGCGTTGGTGTAGCCGACGATGGCGATCGCGGGGACGTCGCTGTGTAGCCGGCGGCTGCGCTGCGTGTCGCGCACCTGCTTCATATCCTTGATCTCGCGGCGCAGCTTCGACATCCGCTCGCGGATCCGCCGGCGGTCGGTCTCGATCTTGGTCTCGCCGGGCCCGCGGGTGCCGACTCCGCCGCCGCTTCCGCCGGCTCGGCCACCGGCCTGCCGCGACATCGACTCGCCCCAGCCCCGCAACCTCGGCAGCATGTACTGCATCTGGGCCAGTTCGACCTGCGCCTTGCCCTCGCGACTGCTGGCGTGCTGGGCGAAGATGTCGAGGATCAGCGCGGTGCGGTCGATGACTTTGACCTTGACCACCTTCTCCAGCGCGTTGAGCTGGGCCGGGCTCAGTTCGCCGTCGCAGATGACGGTGTCCGCGCCGGTGGCGACCACGATCTGGCGCAGCTCGAGGGCCTTGCCGGAACCGATGTAGGTGGCCGGGTCCGGTTTGTCGCGACGCTGGATGATGCCCTCGAGAACCTCCGAACCGGCGGTCTCGGCCAGGGCTGCGAGTTCGGCGAGGCTGGCGTCGGCGTCGGCGGCGCTGCCCTCGGTCCAGACCCCGACCAGAACCACGCGCTCCAGACGTAGCTGCCGGTACTCGACCTCGGAGACGTCGGCGAGTTCGGTGGACAGCCCGGCGACGCGGCGCAGTGCGGCGCGATCATCGAGATCGAGTTCGCCCGCGCTGGGCTCAGCACTGGTCAGGTCGGGTTTCGTCATAGGCCCCTATCAGCTGATGTCACAGTCTTCTCCCACAGCGTCTGTCTGACAACGGTCTGACTTATAACGTCGAATGCCCGCGGAATGTGCCCGACACGTCAGCGCTGGGCCATCCACCAGCGGTGGGCCAGTTCGCCGCGGGCCACCAACACCGAGGGTCCGCGCAGGAAGCTGGTGGTCTCGGTGATGTCCACCCGGACCTCACCACCCGGGACTCGGACGTCGAGGGCGCCGGTGGCGCTGCCCAGATGCGCCAGGCCGGCGAGTGCGGCAGCCACCGTCCCGGTACCGCAGGACCGCGTTTCACCGACACCCCGCTCGTGTACCCGCATCGACACCGTGCCACCCGCCGGCGCGGTCAGGACCTCGACGTTGACGCCCGACGGGAACTGACCGTGGTCGAACTCCACTGCGGCGCCCACATCCAGCCCCGCCAGCGCGGCCTCATCGAGGCCAGGATCCACGCAGGCCAGATGCGGGTTGCCCACGTCCACCGCGATGCCCTCCAGTCGCCGGCCGCCGACGGTGGCCACCGATGTGCCCAACCGGGTGACCTTACCCATGTCGACGGTCACGTCGGCGGTGACGTCATCGGCCTGATGCACCACGACCGGCCGCGGCCCGGCCAGCGATCCGACCACGAACGCCGCCCGCTCCTCCAGCCCCGCGGCATGTAGATAGTGCGCGAACACCCGGACCCCGTTACCGCACATCTGTGCGACCGAGCCATCGGCGTTGCGGTAGTCCATGAACCAGTCGTCGGCGGCGACACCGTCGGGAAGCCGGCCGATCACCCCGGCGGTGACCGCGGCGGCGGCGGTGGTGACGCGAAGGACTCCGTCCGCACCCAGACCGCGGCGGCGGTCGCACAGCGCGGCCACCGCCGACGGCACCAGATCCAGCTGGGCTGCGAGGTCGGGCAGGATCACGAAGTCGTTCTGGGTGCCGTGCCCCTTGGCGAAGATCATGTGCGCCGCTCCTCGATCCCGGCCACGGCCGCACGGGGTTGTTCAGCGCTCGCCGGCGGGATCATCGGCTTGAGGATACGTGCCGCCAGTGCTCCACCACCGTTGCGGCGAGACCGCCGGCCGACCCGTCGATCCACCGGATGCGGTGGTCGCGGCGAAACCATGATCGCTGCCGTCGCACGTAGCGCCGGGTGCCGGCGATGGTGGCCTCGCGAGCCGCTTCGATGTCGGCCACCCCGCCGCCGGCGTCGAGCGCCTCGAGCACCTGGGCGTACCCCAGCGCCCTGCGCGCGGTGGTGCCCTCGCGCAGGCCGGCCTCCAGCAGCGTCCGGACCTCCTCGACAAGGCCCGCGGCGAACATGGCGTCGGTGCGCACTGCCAGTCGCTCGTCGAGATCAGCGGTGTCGCGGTCCACTCCGACGATCACGGTGTCCCAGCGCGGAACTCCGATCCGCGGAGCGGACGCGGCGAAGGGCGCGCCGGTCAGTTCCACCACCTCCAGCGCCCGCACGATGCGGCGGGCGTCGGTGGGCAGGATCACCGCGGCGGCGGCGGGATCCCGGTCGGCCAGCTCGGCGTGCAGCGCGGCCACACCGGCCTCGGCGAGCCGGCTCTCCCAGGCGGCCCGCACCGCGGCATCGGTGGCCGGAAACGCCCAGTCGTCGAGCAGGGACTGCACATACATCATCGAGCCGCCGACGATCACCGGCACGGCGCCCCGGGCGACGATGGCCTCCACGTCGGCGACCGCCGCGCCCTGATAGCGCGCAACCGAGGCGGTGTCGGTGATGTCGAGGCAGTCGAGCTGATGGTGCGGGATGCCCCGGCGCTGCTGGGGTGGGAGCTTCGCGGTGCCGATATCCATGCCGCGGTACTGCTGCATGGCGTCGGCGTTGACGATCTCGCCGCCGAGCGCCTCGGCGACGTCGAGGGCTTCGACGATGTCAAGGGCCAAGTCGGACTTGCCTGCTGCGGTGGGGCCCAGCACGGCGATCGGCCTCACGCGATCGGCCTCACGGCGATCAGGTCTCACAGAAGACGCGGTCTCCACACACCGGCGAAATAGCCCACACCGAAGGGCGCGCCGCGATACATCTGCTGCGCCGACCACGGCGAGGACCCGGCCAGCCCCGCCAGCACCCGGTAGGCGACGGTGCCCACGGGACCGTCCGGCATCCCCGCCAGGGCGGCGGTGTCGGCGCCCGCAAGCGCGTCGTCGAGGGCTGCCTGCACCGCTTCGGACTCCGGGTCGAAGCCACCCGGCGCGGCCGCGGTCAGGGTGTTCGCGCCGTCGGCGACCACCAGCACGCCGACGGGTTCGTCGTCGCGGTCGATCTCGGCGCGCAACCGGCGGCCGCGGTCCAGCGCCGCCGCGGCATCCAGATCGGCGGGAAACACCCGCACCTCCACCACGGCGTCGGGGTTGGTCTGTTCGCGCAGCCACCCGGCGACCAGCGCGCACAGCGGCAGAGCGACAACGGCCGGGGGCGACTGCGGTGCCAGCGCCACCGCGATGTCAGCGCCGTAGCCGGCGAAGCTGCCCCGCACGCCCGCGTGCACGGCGTCGGCCGGGCCGTGGCCCGCACCGATGGCGATCCACCGGTCCGGGAGGGCGGCCGCGGCCGCGATGGCCGCGGCACGCAGAGGCGCCGCCTCAACGGCCCCACCGGCGAGTTCCGGCACCAACACCGGCGCGGACGGCGTCAACGCGATGGCGGCCAGCACGGCACCAAACCTAATCCCCCGCCGAATCGCTCGGCGAATCGCTCGGCGAAACCGCTAGGGAAATCGCTAAGCCGCCACCGCGGTGCCCGAGCGGGCCTCACTGCGGGCCAGCGCGGTGGTGGCCACCACCATGAGCACGATGGCCACGATCAGTGCCACCCACCCGTCCTCGCCCGGCCGCAGCGTCTCACCCAGGACGAAGACCCCCAGGATCGAGGCGACCACCGGTTCGGCCACCGTCATGGTCGGCAGCGACGCGGCCAGCGACCCGGCCCGGAACGACGACTGTTGCCAGGCCGTCGCGGCCACCCCGACAGCCGCCCAGATGTACAACTCCGGCGCGCCCAGCACCGCCCACAGTCCGGACTGGCCGACAGCGGCCAACCGGTCGACGACGCCCTTGGTCAGCACCGCGAAGACGCCCCACAGCGAGCCCGACACCACTGCCAGCAACACCGCGGCGGCGGGCCGGCCGGAGAGCAGCCGTGCCCCGACGACGCACGCCACCAGGACGGGGGCCAGCACTATCACGACAGTGGTCCACACCTCCACGGCTCCGCGTTGATGACCCGGCGTGGGATTGCCGACCGTGACCACCACCGCGACCGCCGCGGCCAGCAGCGCGGCCCACAGCCACTGCGACCGGGTCACCGGACGGCCCGTGATCCGGGCGTTGATCGGCAGCGCGAACAGCAGCGCGGTCACCAGCAGCGCCTGCACCAGCAGCACCGAACCCAGGCCGAGCGCGGCGGCCTGCAGCCCGAAACCGAGGGCGGCGACCCCGCTGCCCAGCCACCACTGGCGGTCCGACAGCAGCCGGAGGAACAGCGCCGTCGTGTTGCCCACCGGCTCGTTGGTGACCTCCTGCGCCGAGCGCTGGTGCATGACATTGCCGATGGCGATGAAGAACGCGGCGCCCAGTGCAAGCAGGGCCGCAATGTCCGCCTTCGCCATGATTGGCAGCCAACCACACGCTCAACTGGTTCAATACCCACCAGGGCGTCTTCACCGTCGTCCGACGCATCAGCGGAGCCGCTTCGCGCGGCAGGGGCGCGGCAGGACCGCGCGAAGGGTAGGTGATCGCCAGCGATGACAACCGACGCCACACCGGCTGCCGATCCGCCCAGGCCGATCCCCCGGCCCGGCCCGGCCCGCCC
>JBFYOQ010000243.1:0-2683 GCA_041303735.1 Mycobacterium sp. | reverse complement strand
CCAACCGCTCGAGCACGTCGCGGTAGAGATCGCCGCGCTGGGACTGCCGATAGGGCTCGTGCGGTCCGCCGATCTCCGGGCCCTCGTCCCAGTCGAGCCCCAGCCAGCGCAGCGCGTCGAGGATCGCGGCGTAGCTCTCCTCGGAGTCGCGGGCGGCGTCGGTGTCCTCGATGCGGAAGACGAAGGTACCGGCGTTGTGCCGGGCGTAGGCCCAGTTGAACAACGCGGTGCGCACCAGACCGACGTGCGGGGTGCCCGTCGGCGACGGGCAGAACCGCACCCGCACGGGCATGGACGTCTGCGTCATCACTTCGCCTTCCGGACAACCGGATTGGTGAGTGTGCCGATGCCTTCGATGCTGACGCTGACGGTGTCACCGTCCTCGATCGGGCCGACACCCTCGGGTGTTCCGGTGAGGATGAGATCACCGGGCAGCAGGGTCATGACCGCGGAGATCCATTCGATGATGGCGCCGATGTCGTGGATCATCAGCGAGGTACGGCTGAGTTGGCGCACAGCGCCGTTGACCTCGGTGCGGATCTCGAGGTCCGACGGGTCGAGGTCGGTGACGATCCACGGACCGACCGGGCAGAAGGTGTCGTGGCCCTTGGCCCGCATCCACTGTCCGTCGGCCTTCTGCTGGTCGCGGGCGGAGACGTCGTTGGCGATGGTGTAGCCGAGGATCACGTCGGCGGCCTTGGCCGCGGGCACGTCCTTGCACGGCCGTCCGATCACCGCGGCGAGTTCGCCCTCGTGGTGCACCGGGGAGGCGTTGGCGGGCAGTTGAATGGGCACTCCTGGCCCGACGATCGAGGTGTTGGGCTTGAGGAAGATCACCGGGTTCTCCGGCGCCGGCCCGGTGGTGGCACCCATCTCCGCGATGTGCGCGGCGTAGTTCTTGCCCATGCACACCACCTTGCTGGCCAGGATCGGCGCGAGCAGGCGGACGTCGTCCAGCGGCCAGGACCGGCCGGTGAAGGTGGGGGTGCCGAACGGGTGCTCGGCGATCTCGCGGGCGATCCAGTCCGGGCGGGGATCGTCGCCGTCGCCGTCGATGCTCACGAAGGCAACGCCGTCGGGGCTGGCGATTCGACCGAGGCGCATTCGTGACAGCCTAGAACCTCGTGGGCACAGACACGATCAGCACCCTGCGTCGCTGGTCGATGCTGGGCATCGGGCTGTTCGCGACGCTGTGCGCCAACGTGTTCATCAATGGCGTCGCCTTCCTCATCCCGACCCTGCACACCGAGTTCGGCCTCGATCTGGCCCAGGCTGGACTGATCTCGGCGATGCCGGCCTTCGGGATGGTGCTCACGCTGATCGCCTGGGGCGCCGTGGTGGACCGGGTCGGTGAGCGCGTGGTGCTCTCGGTGGGGTCGGGCCTGACCGCCGCGGCGGCCCTGGGTGCGGCGCTGGCACCGTCGCTGGTATGGGTGGCAGTGTTTCTGTTCCTCGGTGGGATGGCGGCGGCGAGCAGCAACTCGGCCAGCGGCCGGCTGGTGGTCGGCTGGTTCGCAGCCGAGCAGCGCGGCCTGGCGATGGGCATCCGGCAGACCGCACAACCACTGGGTGTGGGGCTGGGCGCGCTGGTGATTCCCCGGCTGGCGCAGAGTGACGGTGTCGGGCCGGCGCTGCTGTTCCCCGCCGGGATGTGCGCACTGGCCGCGGCGGTGTGCGCGGTGGCCGTGGTCGACCCTCCGCGGGACTCCCGCGAGCAGGCACCGGCCGCAGATCTGGCCAACCCGTATCGCGGGTCCCGGGTGCTGTGGCGCATTCACGCGGCCTCGGTCCTGCTGGTGGTGCCGCAGGTTCTGGTGTGGACCTTCACCCTGGTGTGGTTGATGGCCGAGCACGGGTGGTCGGCCGCATCGGCGGGAGCCCTGGTGACCGTCGCGCAGATCCTCGGTGCCGGCGGGCGCATCGCTGCGGGACGGTGGTCGGATGTGGTGGGCTCGCGGCTGCGGCCGATTCGGATCATCGCGGCGGCGGCGTCGGCGTCGATGATGCTGCTCGCCCTCACCGACGCACTGGACTCCGGCTGGAGTGTGGCGGTGATGATCGTGGCGTCGGTGGTGACGGTCAGCGACAACGGGTTGGCCTACACCGCGATCGCCGAGATCGCCGGGCCGTTCTGGAGTGGGCGGGCGCTGGGCACCCAGAACACCAGTCAGTTGCTGACGGCGGGAATCACCGCGCCCCTGTTCGGTGCGCTGATCGGTGCGGCCGGTTTCCCCGTGGCGTTCGCGGTGTGCGCGCTGTTCCCGGTGCTGGCGATTCCACTGGTTCCGGTACGGCGGGCTACAGCCGCGCCCTGATGCGCTCGCCCACCGCTGCGGTGGAGAACTTCTCATCCCCGCGGGTGGCCAGGTGGTCGGCGACGGCCTTGTCCACCCGAGCTGCTGCGGTGTCCTGCCCGATGTGCGAAAGCAGCAGGGCCACGCTCATCACCGCCGCAGTCGGGTCGGCAATGCCCTGGCCGGCGATGTCGGGGGCGCTGCCGTGCACCGGTTCGAACATCGACGGGTTGGTTCCGGTGGCGTCGATGTTGCCGCTGGCGGCCAATCCGATTCCGCCCGACACCGCGGCGGCGAGGTCGGTGATGATGTCGCCGAACAGGTTGTCGGTGACGATCACGTCGAAGCGGCCCGGGTCGGTGACCATGTAGATGGTGGCGGCGTCGATG
>JBFYOQ010000242.1:0-9843 GCA_041303735.1 Mycobacterium sp. | reverse complement strand
CGGCCGCCAAGATGGGGCACCGGCTCACCATCGAGATCCGATCCTGGCGGGTCAATGTCAGGTGGCGCGGCACCATACCGACCGCCGCGGAGTTGAGCGCGGACGTGGATTCGCTCACGGTGATCAAGGGCGAAGGCGGTGTCACCCCGCTGACCCCACCGGAGCGTGCGCTGGCCCGGTCCAACGCGCTGAAATACCAGGACGTCAAGAAATATCCGCGCATCACCTTCAGCACCGAGAAGATCACTAAGACCGCCGAGGGATATCGGCTGGCCGGCACCGTGGAGATCCACGGCACGACGCGACCGCAGACCGTCGATCTGCGCATCGAGGATCTCGGCTCCCGGTGGTCGATCGCGGCCCGGGTTGCGCTGACCCAGAGCGATTTCGGCGTCAAGCCGTACTCGCTGATGATGGGAGCCTTGAAGGTGGCCGTTGAGGTCACCATCGACTTCGCGGGTACCCATCCGGCATGACCCGCGGCCCGACCCTGGCACAGGCGGCCAGGCGATTCTGGCGATATCCCTCGCCGTGGATGCTGGCCGCCGCACTGATCGCCGCCGCGGCGGCCCGTGCGATCGCCGGCGACTGGACGCTGAGCGACGCGGTGGTACCGCTGGTGATGGCGGTGGCATTCCCGTTCTTCGAGTGGGCTATCCACGTCATCGTTCTGCATTGGCGTCCGCGGAGACTGGGCTCGATAACCGTCGATCCTCTGCTCGCCCGTAAACACCGCCAGCACCACGCCGATCCGCGGCACATCGGCCTGGTCTTCATCCCGATGCAATCTCTGATCGGTGCACTGGTCTCAGCGACTGCCGTCGCGTGGCTGCTGTTCCCGAGCCCTGCTCTGGGTCTGACATTTCTGGTACTGGTCCTGGGTATCGGGCTGGCCTACGAGTGGACGCACTACCTGGTGCACACCGACTACATGCCCACAACCGCCGTCTACCGTTTCATCTGGCGAAACCACCGCCGCCACCACTTCAAGAACGAGCATTACTGGTTCGCGGTCACCACGCCCGGCACCGCCGACCGGGTTCTGGGCACCTATCCCGACCCGCAGACCGTGGTCACATCGCCGACGGCACGGTCCCTGCACGCACAGAATTGATGCGCCGCGTCTCACCCTGGCGGCGATTCGTTCGCCGCGTCTAACCCTTGATGACGACCGGATCGCCGATGCCGACCTGATTGAAGTACCAGGCCGCGTTGTCGGGACTCAGATTGATGCAGCCATGGCTGACGTTCGCGTAGCCCTGGGAGCCGACAGACCAGGGTGCTGAGTGGATGTAGACCCCGCCCCAGGTGATTCGCACGGCATCATTCACGGTGATCTTGTAGCCCTCCGGGTCGGTCAGCGGAATACCGATGGTGCGGGAGTCCATCACCACGACCTTCTCCTTGCCCAGCACGGTGAACGATCCGATCGGCGTGGCGAACCGGGGCTTGCCCATGGAGGCCGGCATCTGACGCATCAGCACGCCGTCGATGCTCACGGTGAAGGTGTGCGCGGAGATGCTCGCGACGCCCAGCACGTTGGCACCGGTCTCGAAGTTGCGTTTGACCCCGCCCGCCATCAGCGAGATCTGCGAGTGCGCCGGCCAGAACCGATCAGGCAGCCACTGCAGCACGCTGTCGCCGCGCCACTCGAACCGGCCCGTCATGGGCACCGAGGCGGTCACGGAGACGCTGCGCTCGGCGGCGGCCCGATCAAGCACCGGCTTGGTGAACGTGACGATGATCGGATGCGCGACGCCGACCCGCTGGCCGTTGACCGGCTGTACGGATGCCACGGCGGGTGACGACAGCGAGGGCGCAACGGCAGCCAGGCTGCTGGGCGCGGAGGCCGCCATCGCGATAATTGTCAATCCCGCGGCGGCGAGCGCGCGTCGAACTGCTCCGGCCATGACGTCCTGTCCTCGTGTGCTGACACAGCAAAGCCTCAGTGTAATTGCTGGCCGTACATCACCGCGCACTCTGTGCCACCGACGCTCCGAGGCAAAACTCCGGCGTTAGGGTCCTGGTATGCCCGAACACGATCACAACCACCAGGTGCTGGACGAACTGCGGCCCGCCCACCGCGCGCTGCGGCAGGCGATCCCGGAGGTCTATCGCTCGTTCAACGAACTCAGTGGCGCCGCACTGGCGGACGGCGCACTGCCGACGAAGATCAAAGAACTCTTGGCCATGGCCATCGGGGTGGTGCACGGCTGCGACGGCTGCATCGCCTCACATGCCCGGGGCGCATCGAAGGCGGGGGCGTCCAAGCAGGAGGCCGCCGAGGCGATCGGGGTGGCGATCCTGATGCATGGCGGCCCGGCCACGGTCTACGGAGCCCGCGCCTACGACGCGTTCTGCGAGTTCGCCGACGCCGCGTCGCCGTCGCCGTAGATCTCCTGTCGTAGCGGCGCTACCGAGGAGGAAGGGCGCTCACCATCGGGGTGTCCACGCCGACCGGCCCGAGATCGGCCGAGCCGCCGGGAGCGCCCAGCGGCGCGTCGAGGCCCGGGAGGACGTCGGTGAAGAAGGCCGCATTGTCGGCCCGGAACCCCTGCTCCCCCTCAGGCAGGTCGTCCTCGTAGAAGATGGCGTCGACCTCGCACAGCAGCCGGCAGGCACCGCAGTCGACGCATTCATCGGGATTGATGTACATGGTGCGGTCGCCCTCATAGATGCAGTCGACCGGGCATTCGGCGGCGCACGCCTTGTGTTTGACGTCCACACACGCGCTGGTGATCACATAGGTCATGCCGCAGATTCTATCTGTTACCCGCCGTAGCAGACACGCCGGAAGGCCCGCCACGCCGGGGACCAAAGTCCCTAAAACTCCCCCGCCGCGCGGTGGCGCTCAGCGCCGCAGACGGTCGGTGATCTCGACGAAGCCGGTCTTGTCCGCCCGATGGTCGGTGATGTTGCGGCACTCGCCGTAGATCTGCAGCACTCCCCGGCCCGCGACGTCGGGGTTGCGGTAGACCAGCGCGCTCACCCCGTCCTTGACCATGACTTTGCCGCCGGGGTGATTGTTGGGCGTGAGGCCATCGGTCCACCCCCGCGCCCGCAACGCCGCAGTGATCGTCCGGAAGTACGCCGGCGTCGCAGTGATCGACGGCACGTCGAAGTCGATATAGGCGCTGCCCTGGTAGGGCGGCTCATCGGTGTTCGCGCAGGATTGCAGCAGGTAGGTCCCGGCGACGTTGCGCAACCGCCCCACCGCGACGAACTGTCGCGCGGTACCCAGTACCTGTGCCATCGTCTGTTCGTCGCTGAGCGGTACCTCCGGCGATTCGACGGCCTCACCGCGCAGATCCTTGACGTGGTGCAGCGTGATGAAGACAGCACCGAGGACGAGCGATGTCAGCAAGGCGGCCGCGGTGAGCCACAGCACCGCCCGGGAGCGAAGATAGGTGCCGTTCATGGCGATGTGGGCGAATCTACACCCGCTCCGGTCTCGGCGCCGGTGCAGATTCGGCGATCCGCGCTTTCGCTGATGTCCCGTGACCGAGGTCTCGTCCCCCGTCCACAAGTCCTCACCACGGCGGAGCGTACGGGAGACCCCGACCCCGCAGTTTTGCGCCCCAGCAACGTGTCGCGGAGTGCCTAAATGCCTAAATCCAGGATTTTCGGGCACCCTTATGGGTATGCACGCAACGCATCGCGTCTTTTTGCGGCGACTTGCCGGGCTGCTGGCACCGCTGTGGCTGCTCGCCGGCCTGCTAGCGGCCCCCGCCCCGGCCGCACCGGCCACCCTCGACCAGTCGATGCTGCTCGGTCAGGTGGTTCCCGGACTCGTCGACATCAGCACGAACCTCAGCTACCAGGGTGCCGTCGGCGCCGGGGCCGGCATCGTGCTCAATCCCAACGGCGAGGTGCTGACCAACAACCATGTGATCGAAGGAGCGACCGAGATCACGGCGGTGAGCCTGGCGAACAGCCGGAGCTACGCCGTCGACGTCATCGGCTTCGACCGCGCCAGCGATATCGCGCTGATCCGCCTGCGGGGTGCCGAAGGCCTGCCGATGGCGACCCTGGGCACCTCGTCCTCGCTGGCCGTCGGTGACCCGATCGCCGCCATCGGCAACTCCGACGGCGTGGGCGGCAGTCCCAGCTTCGCGCCGGGAAACATCACTCAGATCGGAGCGTCGGTGCGCGCGGCCGACGAATCCGGCGGCAGCTCGCGCCAACTCGACGACCTGATCCGGGTGGCGGCCGACATCCGCCCCGGCGACTCCGGCGGTCCCCTGGTGAACACCGCCGGGCAGGTGGTGGGTGTGACGGTCGCCGCCACGTTGACCTACCGCATGGGTGGGGTGAGCGGCGGTGAGGGGTTCGCGATTCCGATCGACCGGGCGATGGGCATCGCCAACCAGATCCGCGCGGGGGTGCCCTCGCCGTCGATTCATATCGGTGACAGTGCGTTCATCGGCGTCGGTATCGCCGACCCCGTGCCTTTTGCCGGCGGCCCGGCCGGGGCCGTGGTCCGGCAGGTGCTGCCCGGCACCCCGGCCGGCGCGATCGGACTGGTCAGCGGTGACGTCATCACCGCGGTCGACGGGATCCCGGTGAACGTGGCTGAGGATCTGTCGAACATCATGGATCAACGCCGTCCAGGCAATGTCATCACGTTGACCTGGATCGACCGCGGCGGCATCCTGCGCAGCGCGCCACTGGTGCTGGCCAAGGGGCCGGTCGGCTGAGCGGGCTGCGCGCCGGGTTGGCGGTCCTCATCGCACTTGCCGGTGTGGCCGCCGCTGGGCCGGCCCGGGCTGATGACGGGCAGCTGTTGGAACTGGTCGACGCTGCCGCGCAGCGCCTGCAGACTGCTGACCCGGTCGCTGCCAGCAAGTGGCTGGGCGGTGGGCCGATCACCGACCCGGCGCGGGTCCAGCAAGTCCTGGCCGCGGTCACACGACAGGCCGACTCCGTCGGTGTGCCCGCCGACTTCGTCACCGCCGTCTTCACCGATCAGATCGACGCCACCGAGGCGATCCAATACAGCCGCTTCTCGTGGTGGAAGTTCGATCCCTCCGCGGCGCCGGCCACCGCGCCGGATCTGTCGGCGTCACGCGCGTTGATCGACGAGCTCAATCACCGCATGGTGGCCGAGATTGCCGAGGACTGGCCGGTTCTGCGGGCCCCGGACTGCGTCGCCGCGTTGAGCACGGCCAAATCAACTGTGGCCCAGATGCGTTCGCTGGACCCGCTCTACCGGCAGGCGCTCGACGTCGCCACCCGTTCCTACTGCGGTGGTTGACCCGTCGCCAAAAGCGCGTCGATCCTGGCCAGTGCCACCGAGCACACCGCCGCGTAGGCGCCGGCCCACCAGGGGACCTCGAACGCCACCCGGCAGCCGTCCGGTGTCTCGATGACTTCGTGCCCGGTGGCGGGAACGCCCGCGACCCGCCAGGACCATCGCCGGCCGGACTCGAATTCGGTGATCGTGAAGCCCATCCGCATCCCGGCGACCGTCCACACCGTGCCGCGGGCACCGGCGGTCAGCCGGGTGCCGCCGTCGTCGAGCGCCGCACGCCGGACCGAGGGCCCCCATTGCGGCCAGGCCCGCACATCGGTCAACAGCTGCCACGCAGCCTCGGCCGGTGCGTTGACGTGCCGGTCGACGCGGATCATCCTCGTCCGCAGTGCTATCCCCATGACCGGCCACGCTACGTGGTGTTCAGGTGCGAGAGCGGGGGTGATCACCTCGGTGCGGACTCCCGACACCCTCCACGCAGTCTGGCCCGCCTAGGATCAGCGGTTATGGATGGGTCTGTGACTGTGCACATGGCGGCGCCGGCCGACAAGATCTGGGATCTGGTCGCCAATATCGAGAACACCGGACGCTTCTCCCCCGAGGTATTCGAGGCGGAATGGCTCGACGGGGCCACCGGCCCGGCGCTGGACGCGAAGTTCCGCGGCCACGTGCGGCGTAACGAGATCGGGCCGGTGTACTGGACGGTCTGCCGCGTCACCGCCTGCGAACCGGGCCGGGAATTCGGGTTCGCCGTGCTGGGACCGGGCGACCAGGCGATCAACAACTGGCACTACCGGATGACCCCCAGCGGCGACGGCACTGACGTCACCGAATCCTTCCGGCTCAACTCCTCGCCGCTGATCAAGGTGTTCTGGATGTTCGCCGGCCCCCTTCGCGGACGGCGCAATGTCCGGGACATGCGCACCACCCTGGAGCGGATCAAGAAGGTCGTCGAAGAGAACTAGAATTCCATGCATCCGCAACGACGCGACTGACGGGACTGACCACATGGGCATCAAAGCCATCGCAACGCACGTCAACGGCCAAGCGCCCCCGCATGTCCCGCTCGAGGACATCAACCTGGGCACGCTGGAGTTCTGGGCCCGCGACGATGAGTTCCGCGACGGTGCCTTCGCCACGCTTCGCACAGAGGCGCCGGTCACGTTCTTCCGCGAGATCGAGTTCGAGGGTTTCGAGGCCGGCGCCGGCCACTGGGCACTGACGAAGTTCGACGACGTCCACTTCGCCAGCCGCCACCCTGAGATCTTCAGCTCGTACCCCAACATCACCATCGCCGACCAGCAGCCCGAGGTCGCCGAATACTTCGGTTCGATGATCGCCCTCGACGATCCCCGCCACGCGCGTCTGCGCAACATCGTCTCGCGCGCGTTCACGCCCCGGGTGGTGGCCCGCACCGAGGAGTTCGTCCGCGACCGCGCCCGCCGGTTGGTCTCGGACCTGATCGCCAACCATCCCGATGGCGTCGGCGAACTGGTGACCGAGCTGTCCGGACCGCTGCCACTGCAGGTGATCTGCGACATGATGGGTGTCCCTGAAGACGACCACCAGCAGATCTTCCACTGGACCAACGTCATCCTCGGATTCGGCGACCCCGACATCACCACCGACTACGAGGAATTCCTCAAAGTCGCCATGGATATCGGCGCATACGCCACCGCGCTCGCCGAGGACCGCCGGTCCAACCCGGGCGATGACCTCACCACCTCGCTGGTCGCCGCCGAGGTCGACGGTGAGCGGCTCACCTCGGCGGAGATCGCCTCCTTCTTCATCCTGCTCGCCGTGGCCGGCAACGAGACCACCCGCAACGCGATCAGCCATGGTGTGCTGGCGCTGACCCGCTACCCGGAGCAGCGGGAGATCTGGTGGAACGATTTCGAGGCCCACACCTCCAGCGCCGTCGAGGAGATCGTGCGGTGGGCATCGCCGGTGGTCTACATGCGCCGCACCACCACTCGCGACGTCGAGGTCTCCGGGGTGACGATCCCGGCCGGAGACAAGGTCACCATGTGGTACGCGTCGGCCAACCGCGACGAGGACAGATTCGCCAACCCGTGGCTCTTCGACGTGACCCGCGCACCGAATGCGCACGTCGGCTTCGGCGGCGGCGGCGTGCACTTCTGCCTCGGCGCCAACCTCGCCCGTCGCGAGATCGCGATCATGTTCGAGGAACTGCGCAACCGGATCCCCGACATTGCCGTGGTGGAGGAACCGGCCATGCTGTGGTCGGCGTTCATCCACGGCATCAAGAGGCTTCCGGTCAGCTGGACGCCGCCCGCCTAGGCCGCCATGGCAGCGATGAAGGAACGTTTGCACTGGCTCGCCATGCACGGTGTGGTGCGGTCGGCGGCCACCTGGTCGGCGCGCCGCGGCGATCCGCAGGCCCGCTTACTCACCGACCCTGTGCTGCGGGCCGACCCGGTCCCGTTTTACGAGGAGCTTCGCCGGCAGGGACCGCTGGTGCGCGCCCGCGTCAGCTACCTGACCGTCGACCACGCGGTTGCGCATGAACTGCTGCGCTCTGATGACTTCCGGGTGATCACGATGGGCGCCAGCCTGCCCGGGCCGCTGCGGCGACTGGAACGGCGCACCCGGACCGATCTACTGCACCCGCTGCTGCCGCCCTCCCTGCTAGCCGTCGAACCCCCCGAGCACACCCGCTACCGCAAGACGGTGTCCTCGGTGTTCACCAGCCGCCGGGTCGATGCTCTTCGGGACGGCGTGGAGGACACCGCCGACATGCTGCTCGATGTGCTCGCCGACGAGCATGGCGTACTCGATATCGTCGACCGCTATTGCGCCCAACTGCCGGTCACCGTCATCAGCGAGATCCTCGGCGTGCCGGACGCCGATCGCCCGAAGATCCTGGAATACGGTGAACTCGCTGCTCCCAGTTTGGATTTTGGGCTCAGCTGGCCGGAGTACCAGAGGGTGCAGCGCGGGCTGGCGGGCTTCAACGGCTGGCTGAGCGCGCACCTGCAGCGGCTGCGGGACCATCCCGGTGACGATCTGATGAGTCAGCTGATCGCCGCGTCCGAGGATGGCGTGCGCCTCAACGAGATGGAACTGCGCGCGATCGCGGGCCTGGTACTCGCCGCCGGTTTCGAGACCACGGTCAACCTGCTCGGCAACGGGATCACCCTGCTGCTCAACCATCCCGACCAGCTCGCGGCACTGGTCGCCGATCCGTCGCTGTGGCCGAACGCCGTCGAGGAGATCCTGCGGTACGACTCACCGGTTCAGCTCACCGCAAGGGTGGCCCGCACCGACACCACCGTCGCGGGGACCCCGATCCGGGCCGGGGAACTGATGGTGATCTACCTCGCCGCAGCCAACCGTGACCCCGCGGTGTTCGAGCATCCAGACCGCTTCGATGTGTCTCGGGCCGGCGCCGGTCGGCACCTCGCGTTCTCCGGCGGCCGGCACTTCTGTCTCGGTGCAGCCCTGGCCCGCGCCGAGGGCGAGGCCGGGCTGCGCCGGTTCTTCGACCGCTATCCCGACGTTCGGTCCGCCGGAGCCGGTACCCGGCGCCCCACCCGGGTGCTGCGGGGCTGGGCACAACTACCCGTCCAGCTGGGTTCGGGGTCCCGACTTCTGCGCTGATCGGGCCGAACCACCGCCGTCGAGCGAATCGGCATCCGCGTTGACACCGGGCTGAGCTGCCGGTTCGATGGGGACGTGAGCTTCGATACGATCATTCGCCAGGGCCGATGGTTCGACGGCACGGGGGCGCCCTCGGCGGTCCGCAACATCGGCATTACAGACGGTCGCGTGGTCGCGGTGACCCCGCACGAACTCGACGAGACAGATTGCCCGCAGGTGGTCGACGCCACCGGCAAGTGGGTGCTGCCCGGGTTCGTCGATATCCACACCCACTACGACGTCGAAGTCCTCGACGGACCCGGGTTGCCCGAATCAGTGCGCCACGGGGTGACGACGGTCCTCATCGGTTCGTGCTCACTGTCGACCATCCACATCGGTGGCGTCGACGCCGGTGACCTCTTCGGCCGGGTCGAGGCCATCCCCCGCGAGCACGTCATCTCCGCGGTCGACAACGCGAAGAACTGGAGCACCGCCCAGGAATACGTCGCCGCGCTCGAGTCGCGCCCACTGGGGCCCAACCTCGCGGCGTTCATCGGGCACTCCGATATGCGCACGGCGACAATGGGATTGGACCGCGCCACCCGCAAGGAGATGGTGCCCACCTCCAGTGAGCTCGCTGAAATGGAGCGGATGCTCACCGAAGCCCTCGACGCGGGATTCCTCGGCCTGTCGTCGCAGCAGTTGTTGTTCGACAAGATCGACGGCGACGTATGCCGCTCGCGCACCCTGCCGTCCACCTACGCCAAGCCGCGCGAGTTGCGCCGGCTCAAATCGCAGTTGCGTCGGCGCGGACGGGTGCTGCAGTCCGGCCCGGACATCCAGAATCCGCTGAACCTGGTATCTCAACTGGCGCAGTCCCTCCCGGCTCTGCGCCGCAAACTCAAGACGAGTCTGCTCTCTGCTGCCGACGTGAAGTCGAATCCGTTCGCCATCGCCGTTCTGGGTCCGCTGGCCCGGGTGATCAACCGGTT
>JBFYOQ010000241.1:0-8614 GCA_041303735.1 Mycobacterium sp. | reverse complement strand
GGTGTATCTGGGCAACCCGAATGCGCACACCATCGCCGGCGCGCTGTACGCGCCGCAACTGGTACGTGCGCTCAAGACCCGGCACGTCTACTCGGCCTCCACACTGGATCAGATGCCCAAGCATGTCGCCTGCGGCTACCTGTACGGCAGCCCGCTGGCGTTCACCGTCCCCGATGTCGACCGCACCGATCACCTGGTGGTCATCGGCGCCAATCCGCTGGTGTCCAACGGCAGCGTGGCCACGGTGGCCGACTTCCCCGGCAAGCTCAAGGACCTCAAGCGCCGCGGCGGCCGGCTGACCGTCATCGACCCCAACCGCACCAGGACCGCCGAGGTTGCCGACCGCCACATCGCGCCGCGTCCCGGCAGCGACGGGGCACTGCTGTTCGCGGTGGTCCACGTGCTCTTCGATGAGGACCTGGTGGATCCCGACCTCGGCGGACTCGCCGATCAGGTCACCGGACTGGAGCAGGTCCGCGCCGCCGCGCTGGAATTCCCACCGGCGGCGGTGGCGCAGCACTGCGGGGTGAGCGAGCAGCAGATCCGCGAACTGGCGCGTGATATTGCCGCCGGGCCGCGCACGGCGGTGTACGGCCGCATCGGCACCTCCACCGTCGCCTTCGGCACCCTGACCAGTTGGCTGGTCGACGTCGTCAACCTGCTGACCGGCAACCTGGACCGCCCCGGCGGCGCGATGTTCGCCTCCTCGCCGATCACCTCGGCGCCGCGGCCGCCCAAACCGGGTCGCGGGTTCACCGTCGGGCGCTGGCACAGCCGGGTGTCGGGACATCCGGAGGTGCTCTCGGAGCTGCCCACCGCGCTGATACCCGAGGAGATCGAGACACCCGGCGAGGGCCAGATCCGGGCGATGGTCACCATCGCCGGCAACCCGGTGCTGTCGGCACCGGACGGCGACCGGCTCTCCGCGGCGCTGCACCGGCTCGATTTCATGGTCTCCATCGATCCCTATCTCAACGAGACCACCCGGCACGCCGACGTCATCCTGCCGCCGCCGCCACCGTCCTACAGCGCGCACTTCGACGTGGCGCTGTCCAACACCGCGGTGCGCAGCACCGCCCGCTACTCCCCTCCGGTGTTCGCACTACCCGACGGCAGGCCCGACGAAGTGCAGATCCTGTCCCGGTTGGCACTCGGCATGCTCGGCCTGGGCGCCGACGCGGACCCGAAAATCCTTGAGGACCAGATCATTACAGCGGTACTCGGCAAGGAGACCGCCGATGACACCTCGCCGGTAGCCGGTCGCGATGTCGCCGAACTCACCGCCATGCTCACCGATGGGCCCGGTTATGAGCGGCGGCTGGACATGATGCTGCGGCTCGGGCCGTTCGGTGATGCATTCGGTGCGAATCCGGACGGTCTGACGCTGCAGAGACTCAAGGACAATCCGCACGGCATCGACCTGGGTCCGCTCACGCCGCGCATCCCCGAGATTCTCCGGACCCCCTCGGGCGCAGTGGAATTGGCGCCGGAGCCGATCATGTCCGATATTCCCCGGCTCGCGGAGTCGCTGGGCTCGATCCCGGATGGCTTCCTGTTGATCGGGCGCCGGCACCTGCGCTCCAACAACAGTTGGATGCACAACCTGCCCGCCCTGGCCGGCGGCACCAACCGTTGCACCCTGCAGATCCACCCCGACGACGCCGCCCGGTTGGGTGTCACCGACACCGCGGTGATCACCGGGCCGGCCGGCAAGCTTGAGGTGCCGGTGGAGATCACCGACGCCATCCGTCCCGGTGTGGTGTCGCTGCCGCACGGGTGGGGCCACGATGCACCGGGCACCCGGATGACGGTGGCCGCGGCCGCGCCCGGGGTGAACGTCAACAGCCTGCTGGACAGTTCGCTGCTCGAACCGCTGTCGGGCACGTCGGTCCTCAACGGCGTACCGGTTGAGGTGATGGCCGCCGGCTAGGTGTTCTGATAGCTGGCCGCTACTTCACCCGGGCGATGGCCAGGCCGTCCCAGCCCTTGGCGCCCACGGTCTGGATCGCGGCGGCCTCGAGGTCCGGATGGGCGCCCATCATCTCCAGCATCTCGCGCACACCGCGGGCCTGATGATCGTCGCCCGCCGGGGCGAGGATGCGCCCCGACCGCACGACGTTGTCCACGACGATCACCGTTCCCGGCCGGCCCAACTGGATCGCCCAGCGCAGGTAGGCGCTGTTGTTCTCCTTGTCTGCGTCGACGAACACCAGGTCGAAATCACCGCGCAACCCGGGCAGCGTCTCCAGTGCGGCACCGACGACGATCTCGACCCGGTCGGCCACACCGGCGCGGCGCAGGTTGTTCGCCGCGATCTCGGCGTGGCGGGGGTTGTGCTCGAGTGTCACCACACTGCCCTCGGGTCCGACGCCGCGGGCCAGGCAGATCGTCGAGTACCCGGCCAGCGTGCCGATCTCCAGAACCCGGCGCGCGCCACTGATGCGGGCCAACAGATACAGCAGTCGCGCACTTTGGGCGGAGACCTCGATCCGCGGCAGACCGGCGGCCTGCGAGTCGGCCAGGGCAGCACTGAGGGCGGCGTCCTCACCGAGGAGCAGGCCGTCGAGCAGTGCGTCGGTGGGCAGCCACTGGCCGGGGCCGATTGAATCGCCGTCAGCGTCCACACCACCACGGTATCGCCGCCGGTTGTCCGCGGCGGCTATCGCACGCCCTCTTTGGCATAGACCACCCGCAGGACATGTGCGGCCTCGGCGCCCATCACCGCCTCGGCCAATGCGCAGAACGTGGCGACGAACTCCGGTCCGTGCGCCGGCCCTCCCCCGCCGCACAGATGATGGGCCACCTCGTGCAGCACCACCAGTTCGCGCAACGCCCAGCGCTCGCGGGCCGGCACCGCGATCACTCCGGCACCGCCGATGTTCTCGTAGTGCGCGGCGGTGGCGGCCCGCCGCGACCGCACCGCGACCGCTGGGCTCTGCGGCCAGCGCGCAGCCACCGCAGGCAGCGCAAGCACCGAGTCGATGTAGCGCTGCACCGAGTCGACGGAGGCGAAACGTGCCTCCGGAGGGAGGGTGATCTGCGTGCCGAAGAAGTCGATCGCGCGGGAACTGTGCTGGGCAGCGCGATCGAAGAGGGTGCGGACGAACTCCTCGGCCGCGTAGACGCGTGACCGCTGGGTGTCGCGTGAACTCACCGCGGCAGCCGGGTGCGCGCCCCCGGTAGTTCGGGACTGGCACCGAGGCGGGCATTGCGGCCGGCACGGTCGCCGGCCCGCCGCGCCGACGACGAGTACCCCGCTGAGGAACTGGTGGCGCGCCACGTTCCGCGGGCCTGGGACTGCGACCGGTAGTGGTTGCGCAGTTCGATCTCCTTGTTGCGCAACGCAAGAGCGGTTCCCGGTTGCCCGCCCGACCGGTTGTCGGCCCGGACGGCCTCGCGTTTGGCCTCGTCGCGCGCCTGCGCCAGGCGCTGCCCGACTCGCGAGCCGAAGGCGAGCTGGAAGTTCAGCCGCGCGGTGATGGTCGGCGTCGGCCGGTGCGACCCGGTGGCCAGGTAGGCGTCGCAGGCGCGGACCATCTGCACGACCAGGCTGGCGTACAGGGCGTGTGTGGTGTCGATGTCCTCGGCGAATCCGTAGGCGTAGACGAAGGTGGAGTTGGATGCCACATCGCAGCTCACGTCATTGGCCGCGGCGATCGCCGCGAACAACTGCACGTAGGTGCGCAGTCCGCGGCTACCGGGTTCGCCGATGGTGATGGTCCGCTGGGTGGGCGTCTGGGCGGCGGTGCGGACCGCGGAGTGGGCGCGTGCGACAGCGAGGTCGATCGAGGTCGCGGTGGCCAGCCGCTGGGCGGCCGACATGAAGGCTTCGGCCTCGTGGGCGTTATCGGTGCCCTCGGCCTGGCGCAGCAGTGCGGCGATCCGGGCGAGCATCTTGTCATCGGTCATGGCGCCACGCTAAGACCGCCGCACGACGGCGGCGCTCCACATGGTCGGGGTCCGGTGTGGGTATCCCCAGACCGGGATTCATCAACACCCACGCGGCAACTCTACTGGCTCACTCGGTGACGAACAGGTCCAGCGCGGCGGTCAGCTGCGGGGACAGCGGATCCTGTTTGGTGTAGTTGCCGATATTGTCGCTAGCATCGTCGCGCAGCACATGGTTGACGCCTTTGAGTTCGACGAACCGCAGCGCTGTGTGCGCCAGCGCGCCGCGCAGGGCCGTCATATCGGCGCAGTCGGCCTGGCCGTCGGAGTCGGAGCAGGTCAGCATCACCGGGGTGCCGGCGGGGACGCGTGCGGCCAGCGACAGGGGGTCTATCGCATCGGCGTCGGCGACGGCTTTGGCATTGCCGGGGTTGAGGATGGCGGTCAGACCATCGGGAAGCCCGGCCGGCGCGGTGCCCGCTGTGCGGACCTGCTCGACCGCCGAACGCCAGGCGCCCAGCACCTGGTCGGCCTGTTGCTGAGTCTTGGCGCCGTCGCGTACCGCGGCGGCCAGATCCGCGGCGACACGGCTGGAGATGAGATCGAGATAGCGGGCGGACAGCGGCTGCAGCAGTCCCAGCGAGTGAATCGACGGCGCACCCGCCGAGGTGTCACCGGCAAGGGACATGGCGTGAATGGCGCCCTCCCCCAAGGCGTACACCGAGATCCGCCCCGCGTCGGTGCCGGCCTGTCCGGCGAGGAACCGGATGGCGGACTTCGCGCCGCCGGTATAGACAGCACTACCGACGTCGGCGGGCGCGGCGCCGTAGCGGCCCAGCCCGGTCGCGCCGGTGCCCACTTTGTCGTAGCGCAGGCTCGCCACGCCGTGGTCGGACAGGTACTCGGCGAGCTGGCGCATGTTGCCGATCGGGCCGGCGACATTGTTGTCACCGTTGCGATCGGTGCGCCCGCTCTCGGAGATCAGCAGGGCGGCGGGTCCGGCCCCGGATCCGGCGGAGCCACCGCGGTGCCGGTAGGTGCCGTGCAGCGTCAGCCCGTCGGCCTCGAAGGTGACCTCGTCGTCGATCCAGGCCGCCGGCCTGTCGTTCGCCGAACAGCCGGCCAGTGCCGTGATCGTCAGTAACACCGTCAGCAGCGCCGCGGGCAGGCGCCTCACAACCGGGCCGTAATCCACGACGTCACGTCATCGAGGACCCGGTCGCGCTCAGGCTCGTTGAACACCTCGTGGTAGAGCTTCGGGTAGACCTTTAGTTCCACATCCTGCGATCCCACACACTGCACCAGCCGGCGGCTGCCGTCGGCCGAGACCAATTGATCGTCCGCGCCGTGCACCACCAGAAGCGGTGCGGTGATGCCCGGAGCCCGCCGGTGCATGGTCTCGCCGACCAGTAACAGCGCCTTGCCGATGCCGGCGGGGATCTTCCCCCGGTACACCAGCGGGTCGGCCTTGTAGTCGGCAACCACAGCCGGATCGCGCGACACCAGGTCCGCATCGATCGACTCGATGGGCAGATCCGGAAGGATCGAACCGACCGCTTTGCCGATCAGCGCCTTGGCCTTCGAAACGCCGGTGTGCGCGGCGATCGCCGGACCGGAGAGCACCATCAGGTCGTAGGACTCGGGATGCTGCACGCCGTAGGCGAACGCGATGCCGCCACCCATGCTGTGGCCCAGCACTATGCGTGTGGCTCCCGGGTGCTCGGCGGTCGCGATCCCGACCAGCGTGCGGTAGTCGGAGACGTACTCCGACATGTCGCGCACGCGCACCCGCTTGCCACCGGCGCGCCCGTGCCCCCGGTGGTCGAGGGCGTAGGTGGCCAGCCCGGCCTCACCGAAGCGCTGCGCCACGTGGTCGTAGCGACGGGCGTGTTCCCCATAGCCGTGCGCCAGGATGACCACACCGCGGACCGCGGTATCGGGCGTCCACACGTCATAGACGATAGGAATCCCGCCGACGCCCTCGAAAGTCCGTTCCAGCCGGGTTGTCACCATGAAGCGAGGGTAACGGCCAGCCCGGCGCACGCCTCACGGCCGGGCGCGCGCCAAAGCCCCCGATCTCCCGGGCGATCACCCAGTCCCGAACTGGTATTCCCGTTGCGGGACACCGGTAACCCCGCTGCCCGGTTCTGCCGCGTGCTTCGTGATCCGCCCGCGCTGGAAGAGTCATCGCGCTGTTACTTATGTTGACAGTGTTACTGGTGTGGCTATCGTTAAACCGTGCCGACGCCTGTCACCGCGCTACGCCGTCTCGGACGGGTCTGCCTGGCGGTGCTCTGTGTCGGGGCCGTCGCCGGCGTCGCACCACCGGCGGCCTCGGCCGCCGCGCGTGATCAGCTGGCCCAGGCGGTCGCGACCACTCGGGGCAGCTATCTGGTCTACAACTTCGGCAGCGGATTTCCGGCCCCGATGCTCGACGCCGGCGGGCGGTGGTACGAGATGAGTAACGGCGGGCGGCTGATGATCGTGAAGTCGGCGTCGCAGCGGCTCGCACCGCGCCTGCTGGTGGACAGCCATCAGGGCTTTCAGTCGCGCTGCGAGCGCACCCCGGGCGCACGCACCCGCGAGGGTTTGATGCAGGCCTCGGAGACCTACGCGCCGCTGCAGGCGTGGGAGGTGCTCGGACGGCCCACGATCGCGGTGAACGCGAACTTCTTCGACGTACGCTCCCAGCAGGGCGGCTCCTGGAAAAGCACGGATTGCAGTTCGCCGCTGGGGGCCTATATCGACAACACCGGCGGCCTCGGCCGCGCCAACCTCGCGGTGACGGGCACGCTGGCCTATGCCGGTAAGCAGGCGCTCTCCGGCGGCAACGAGGTGTGGACGGCGTTGAGCACGCTCATCCTCCCCGTCCGCGGTGCACCGTATGTGGTCGCGCCGCGCTCGGCGCAGGATTACGACGCGGCGTCGCCGGAGATAGCCAGACTCGTCGGGGCGGGCACCAGGTTCGTCGCGGTCAGTGGTCTGGGCCTGCTCGCGCCGGGCGACACCGGCCAGCTCAACGACCCCGGCCCGAGCGCGGCACGCACAGCCGTCGGATACGTCCGCGACCGTGACGAGATGTACGTCTTCCAGGGCGGCAGCTACACACCAGATCAGATCCAGGACCTCTACCGCGGCCTGGGCAGCGACACCGCGGTTCTGCTCGACGGCGGCGGGTCATCGGCGATCGTCCTGCGCCGCGATACCGGCGGCATGTGGGCCGGCGCCGGCTCCCCCCGCGGCTCGTGTGACACCACCGCGGCGCTGTGCGACGCGCGTGAGCGTGCGCTGCCGAGCTGGCTGGCGTTCAACTAGCAGGTTTCACAGCTTGGGCGTGAGATCCAGCGACGTCACCGTGGTCATCCTGGTGACCCGCCAGTCGCGACCGTAGCGCTTGAGCTCCAAGCGGTACGACAGGTACTGCAGCGACGGGATGTTGTTGCTCTGCTCGGAAGTCGAGGTGGTGTTGGTGTAGACCAGCGCGGTTGCCTCGTCACCGTTCAACGACTCGATCCCGGCACCGACCACCTGGGTGGAGCTGGTCACCTTGGCCTGTTTGTTGGTCGCCGCGATCGCGTCGACGAACGTGCGGTATTGATCTTCGAAGTCACCGCCGAGGTACTTCGCCGAACGCGACGACAGGGTGTCCATGTCCTCCGGGGTGTAACTCCACAGCGTCGTGATGGCGTCGGCCGCCGTCTGCGCGATCATGTACTTGGTCGCCACGGTGGCACGGTTCATCAGGTAGGGCTGGATGGCGGCGGCGGCGAAACCGCCTGCGGCGACGAATAACCCCGCCGAGGTCACAATGGCGAGCACCTTCTTGTTGCGGGCGAACCACTGCCCGCCGCGGCGTTGCGTAACCGGGTTGTCGGCGAGCGGTGCGTCCGGCTCAGCCACGGGCTCTTCAGCTTCAGGATTTTCACGAGTTTCACGAACGTCACGTGCCGACTCGGTGTCATCGCCGTTCAGATCACCTGGATCAGGTTGCTGACCTTCCACGTCTGTCCTTCCTTGATCGCAGTGACCACCCAGCGATTGGCGCTGGGAATCTTGGTCCCGTCGGGCAACGTAGTCATCGTGGAGGACACCGCGATGACGCTTGCGCTGCCGTCGTCGTTCCAGCGTTCGATACCGAGATCTGCCACCGTGCCGACACCGGGTTCGGCCCGCGCGACCTGAACGACGATCTCGTTCAACTTCTCTTCGTACATCTTGGCGAATTCGCCCGTGCCCTGGGCGAGCACCCGATCGGCATAGGCGTTGGCGTTGAACGGATCCAGAGAGGTGTATTGGGTGACGAACGACCGGACGAAGTCGATCACCGCCGCCTCCCGGATCGCGGCGCTGCGCTCGCTCTGACTGCGCGCGAACACCATGGCGCTCACTGCGACGGCGGTGAGTACCGCCACCGACGCGACGGTGATCACCACTGTCAGCAGCGGACGCCGCGGCGCGGTGACCGGCATCGCGAACGCTTCGGCCGTGCCCGCTTCGATGCGACGGCGGGGACTCATCAGCCCTCCCCCGTCTTCGGCGCGGAGGAGGCCGGCGGGGCGCCGCCGGGCTTGGGCGGTACCGGCTTCGGTGCCGACCCGGGGGATGTGGCCGGGGCCGCGGGCGGTGCCTGACCCGGCGTGGGCGCTGCGGGCTTGGGGGCTTCCGGATTGGGCGCTACCGGCTTGGGGGCTCCCGGCTTGGGGACATCGGGCTTGGGGGTGTCGGG
>JBFYOQ010000240.1:0-6227 GCA_041303735.1 Mycobacterium sp. | reverse complement strand
TCTTCGGCCTGCGCATCGAGGCCCGCGCGGATCCTGCCGACCGCGGCGCGGGCGGCATCGCCGGCCACCCCGCCCCAGCCGTCCGGTGCGGCAAGTACGGCCAGTCGGGCCGAGGCTGCCGCGGCCGACTCAGCGCGCGCGGCGGCGGCGTCGGCCACCGCGAGAATCGCTGCCGGATCCCACCGGTCGATGTCGGCTCGGGTCAGCGGCACGGAATCTCCGCCGCCGCGCGCACTGCGGCGAGGTGTGCGGCATGCCGGGCGTCCATGGCGGCGAACGCCCGCCCGATTACGGCAAGGGCGTCGGCATGCTCGGCCATGCGGGTCGCCACGGCGACGGTGGATCCGGCCCAGTGCGCGACGGTGTCGGACATCGCGGCCCGGGATAGCCCGACCCATCCGTCCAGCGCCGGCTCGATCGCCGCCGCGGCGCCGGCGTGCGCGGCGACAACACGTTGCGATGCGGCGTGAACCTCCGCGGAGGAGGTCGTCAACACGTGCGGATCCACGTTCATCGGCGTGGGCACCGGGCCACTCCCTGCAGTTGCAGCAAATAAGTGACGGCCAAGCTAGCCAGCGCCGGGGCGTGCGACAAGCCGCTTGGTCAGCGGGCTGTGGAGAAGTTCGGGCGCAAGGATCAGCGGGAGTAGTGTCGGGCCTTATGGTGCGCCGCTTGTCTCCCGCCGCGGTCCGCGCGGCCGCGTAACCGGCCGTGCTCTCTCAAATCGCCCGGCTGGGCACCGCGGCACCGCGGCGCGTCATCGGGTTCGCGCTGATTCTCATGGTGGCGATCGGCATCTTCGGCATCCCGGTGGCGCAACACCTTTCGCCCAGCGGCTTTCAGGACCCGACGTCGGAGTCGTCGCGAACGGCGAAGGTGCTGACCGATAAATTCGGTCAGGGCGATGTTGCGCTGGTGCTGGTGATCACCGCACCTGACCGCTACGACAGCCCGGCCTCCCGGGCGGTCGCAGAAGACGCCATCGACCGGCTCCAGAGTTCGGGTTATGTGGCGGCCATCACCTCGGCGTGGACCTCCCCGCCGCCGGCCGCCGCCGCCCTGGTCAGCGCCGACAAGAAATCGGGCCTGATCGTGACCGGGATCGTCGGCAGCGAAGCCAAGCAGCAGGCGTACACCAAAGAACTGACCGAGGCCCTCGTCGGGGAACAGAGGGGCATTCTGGTGCGTGCGGGCGGGGCGGCGATGGTGAACCTGCAAGTCACCGAGCAGTCCAAGCGCGACCTGCTGCTGCTGGAAGCGATCGTGGTTCCACTGAGCTTCCTGGTGCTGATCTGGGTGTTCGGCGGCCTGTTCGCGGCGGCACTGCCGGTCGCCGTGGGAGTGATGGCGATTCTGGGAGCGCTGGCCGTGCTGCGCACCGTCACCTTCTTCTCCGAAGTGTCGATCTTCGCGTTGAACCTCACCACCGCAATGGGTTTGGCCCTCGCTATCGATTACACGCTGCTGATGGTCAGCCGCTACCGCGATGAGTTGGCCAAGGGTGCGGACCGGGAGCGGGCCGTCGCGATCATGATGGTCACCGCCGGCCGTACCGTGCTGTTCTCGGCGGTCATCGTCGCGCTGTCGATGGCGGTGATGGTGCTCTTCCCGATGAACTTCCTGCGGTCGTTCGCCTACGCGGGCGTGGCGACCGTGGCGTTCGCCGCACTCGCGGCGATCATCGTCACCCCGGCGGCCCTCATGCTGCTCGGCGACCGGTTGGACGCCTTGGACGTGCGGCGTGCGCTGCGTCGAGTGCTCCGGCGGCCAGAGCCCACGGCTCTGCCCATCGAGCGGCAGTTCTGGTACCGATCAGCGAAGTTCGTCGCCCGTCACGCGGTGCCGATCGGGATGGCCGTCGTGGTGCTGCTGGGTGTGCTGGGTACACCGTTCCTCGGGGTGCAGCCAGGCTTCCCCGATGACCGGGTGCTGCCGAAATCGGCGTCGGCCCACCAGGTCGGAGACCTCCTGCGATCGGATTTCGCGATCGACGCCGATTCCGAGGTGCCGGTGATCATCATCGACTCCGACGGTCTGGACCGGGCCGAGGTGAACCGTTACGCCGCGGCGCTGTCGCGGGTGCCGGATGTGAACTCGGTGTCCGCGCCCAGTGGCACCTTCGTGGGAGGTGAGCTGACCGGACCGCCACTGTCGGCCACCGGGAAGGCGTCGGGCAGCACCCTGCTCACCGTCGGCAGTTCGGTTCCGCTGTTCTCCAAAGCCTCGGGGAACCAACTGGACGCCCTGCACGCGGTACCCGCACCCGATGGCCGGGCCGTTGAATTCGGCGGCCTCGCGCAGACCAACCGCGACAGTGTGGACGCCATCACCTCCCGGCTTCCCCTGGTCCTGGGATTGATCGCGGCCATCATGCTGGTGCTGCTGTTTCTGCTGACCGGAAGCGTGGTGCTGCCCATCAAGGCACTGGTGCTCAACATTCTCTCGTTGAGTGCGAGCTTCGGGGCGATGGTGTGGATCTTCCAGGATGGAAACCTCGGTGCGCTGGGCACCACGGCGACCGGAACGCTGGTGGCGAACATGCCGGTGCTGTTGTTCTGTGTGGCGTTCGGACTCTCCATGGACTACGAGGTGTTCCTCATCTCCCGGATCCGCGAGTTCTGGCTGGCCTCCCCGCAGACCGCCGCCGATAACGACGAGAGCGTCGCCCTGGGGTTGGCGTACACCGGCCGGGTGATCACCGCTGCGGCACTGATCATGGCGATTTCGTTCGCCGCGTTGATCGCCTCCCAGGTGTCGGTGATGCGGTTGTTCGGCACCGGTCTGACGCTGGCGATCCTGGTCGACGCCACTCTGGTGCGCGTCGTGCTGGTCCCCGCGTTCATGCATCTGATGGGTAGGTGGAACTGGTGGTCCCCTAAACCGCTGGCGAAGCTTCACGCCCGGATCGGAATCAGCGAAGCGGGACCCGCGCCGGAACCGGTGAACGCCGGCGGCACTCAGCCGCGGTAATCCGACTCCAGCACGAGGTCCGGCAGCAGGGTCTGGTACTCGACGTGGGTGCGGTGCTCGACGGTGTGCCAGTGCGTGCCCTCGTTGTCGCGCATGTAGCCGCGGTACTTCGGGGACCCGGGAAAGCCGACATTGTCGGCGACGACGATCGAGCCCGGACGCAACCAACCGCGACCGACGATCGCCTGCAGATCGGCGAGGTAGGCGTCCTTATCGTGGTCGATGAACAGGAAATCCAGCACCCCGGCGGTGATCCCGTGGTCGGTTTCCAGTGCGTCGAGGGTGCGCCCGCCATCGCCGATGGTTCCCACGACGCATGTGATGCGGTCCGCCACACCCGCGTGGGCCCAGATACGCTGCGCCACTTCGGCATTGGCCGCCGCGAGTTCCACCGAAATCACCCGGGACGACGGTGCGGCGCGGGCGATCCTCAACGCGCCGTATCCGCAGTAGGTGCCCAACTCGAGTGCCAGTCGGGCACCGGAACGGCGTACCGCGGCGTCGAGCAGCGCGCCCTTCTCGTCGCCGACGTTGACCAGAAAGGACTTCTCGTAGGCGTACCGGTCAATCGTGGCGATGACGTCGTCGATATCGCCTTGGCGGGCGTGCGCCACCACATAGTCGGCCGCGGCCGATTCCCGCCCGTCGCCCAACTGCCCTGTCGTGTTGAACCTCTTGATACCCAACCCGGTGCGCACCACCGACCAGCGCAGCATCGGCAGGCTCTTGCGCAGTCCCATAGGTCCAACGCTACAAGGGCTACCCTTGGCGGGTGTGACGCAGTTGCCGGCAGGTGAGATCTCGAGCGGCGCCGTCGCGCGAGACGGCCGCCGTAAGGCGCTGGCGCTGAGTTACGGATTGATCTGTCACCTGAGCTTCGTGCTCGGTGTCGGGACCATGATGGCGGCGATGTACTTCGGCATGAGCCGGTCGCTGGGCACCGTTGCGGCTCCGTGGTCATGGCTCGCCAACGCCGCGCTGCTGCTGCAGTTCCCTGTCGTCCACTCCCTGCTGCTCACCGGGCGGGGCAGGGCGATGCTGGGCCGGCTGGCCCCGATGGGCGCTGGCTCCACGCTGTCGTCCACCACCTACGCCACCATCGCCGCGCTGGGGGTGTTCGCCCTCTTCGCGTTCTGGACACCGACGGGCACGATCTGGTGGCAGGCCGAAGGGCCGGCGCAGGTGGTGTGGGTGCTGCTCTACGCGGGGTCGTGGTTGTTGTTGGGCAAGTCGATGGCGGATGCGGGGTTGTCCCTGCAGACCGGCAGCCTGGGCTGGACGGCCCTGCTGCGCGGCCGCAAACCGGTGTACCCGCCGATGCCGCAGACCGGGCTGTTCCGGCTGACCCGCCAGCCCATCTACGTCTCCTTCGCGCTGACGCTGTGGACCGTCCCGACGTGGACCCCCGATCAGCTTGTGGTCGCCGTCACGTTCACGGCGTACTGCGCGATCGCGCCACTGTTCAAAGAAGCCCGATATCGGCGAATTTACGGGGCGGCCTTCGACCGGTACGCCGCCGCGGTGCCCTACTGGCTGCCGTGGCCCCGAAAACGGCAGTAAAACTGCGGTTTTGGTCACACCGTCAGCTTTCGGTAAGGGGCCGCGGGGTGGCCTCAGGGCATACTGGTAAGAGTGACGAGCAAACCTGAACCGCGCCGTCCCGCCGCTGTGATCGCCGGGGTGCAGGGGGCGCTGCCCCCGAACCGCTACAGCCAGGACGAGATCACCGAGGCGTTCCTGGCCAAGCCGGAGTTCGCCGCGTACGAGGAGATCTTGCGGAGCCTGCACCGCTCCGCCAAGGTCTCGCATCGAAACTTCGTGTTGCCGATCGAGGCGTACCCCGATTTGACCGACTTCGGTGCGGCCAACGACCTGTTCATCGAGCATGCGGTGGACCTCGGTTGTGCGGCGGTTTCCGCGGCTCTCGACGAAGCCGGCCTGCAACCCGCCGACGTGGACGTGATCTTCTCGACGACGGTGACCGGAATCATGGTGCCCTCGCTGGAGGCCCGGGTGGCCACCCGACTCGGTCTGCGCTCCGATGTCCGCCGGGTGCCGATGTTCGGCCTTGGCTGCGTGGCCGGTGCGGCGGGTGTAGCGCGGCTCAACGACTATCTGCGCGGAGCACCTGACGACGTGGCAGTGCTGTTGTCGGTGGAACTGTGCTCGCTGACCTTCCCCGCACTGAAATCCGAGATCGCCGGCTGGGTCGGCAGTGCGCTGTTCGGCGACGGGGCCGGGGCGGTGGTGGCCGTCGGTGAACGCCGCGCCCGCGAGATCGGCGCCTCCGGGCCCGCCATCGTCGACTCCCGCAGCCACCTTTATCCGGATTCATTGCGCACCATGGGCTGGGACGTCGGATCAAGCGGACTGCAGCTGGTGCTGTCCGCCGACGTGCCCGAGGTGGTGGCTAGGTACCTGCGCGGTGACGTCACCGGCTTCCTCGGCGCGCACGATCTGACGATCGACGACATCGGTACCTGGGTCAGCCATCCCGGCGGCCCCAAGGTGATCGAAGCCATCGTCGACAGCCTCGACCTGCCCGACGGCGCACTGGAGCTCACCTGGCGATCGCTGGCCGAGATCGGGAACCTGTCGTCCTCGTCGGTGCTGCACGTGCTGCGCGACACCATCTCCAAACACCCGGCCCCCGGACCGGGCGTGATGATGGCGATGGGACCGGGTTTCTGCTCGGAACTCGTTCTGCTGCAATGGCCGTGACGGTGCGCGCATCGTGATCTGGTACGTGCTGCTGATCGCCGCCGTCGCCGCTGAGCGGGTTGCCGAGCTGGTGGTCTCCCAGCGCAACCTCGCGTGGAGCCGCAGCCGCGGCGGCGTCGAGTTCGGCGCGGGTCATTACCCCGTCATGGTCGTCCTGCATACGGGTCTGCTGGTGGGCTGCCTGGTTGAGGTCGCCGTCGCCGACCGGCCGTTTCTGCCCTGGCTCGGCTGGCCCATGCTCGCGATTGTCATCGCGGCGCAAGCACTTCGGTGGTGGTGCATCACCACGCTGGGCAGGCAGTGGAACACCCGGGTCGTCATCGTCCCCGGCGCGCAGCGGGTGACCGGTGGCCCCTACCGCGTGACCACCCACCCCAACTACGTCGCGGTGGTGGCCGAGGGCATCGCGCTGCCACTGGTGCACACCGCCTGGATCACCGCACTGGTGTTCACGGTGCTCAACGCCGCGCTTCTGGCCACCCGGATCAACACCGAGAACGCCGCACTGGCCAGGTTGTCATGACCGACCTCATCGT
>JBFYOQ010000239.1:0-17375 GCA_041303735.1 Mycobacterium sp. | reverse complement strand
CCGAACGCCCCCCAGAACACCGCGAACACCGAGAATCCTGCGGGCTCGAGAGCACGAGCCGCCAGGTACAGCACCACATAGCCGCACACCGCCGTCAGGACGGTGGCGATGCCCACCCGGGCCACGCTTCCCCGGGCACCCGGCCCGGCGGTGCTGAGCGCATCGAAGGGCGCATCAAGGGGCGCGGCGGCGTCGGTCACAGCGCAGCGCCCGTGGTCATCGCGAAGTGCCCTTGGTCATAGCGCTGGAACTTCGACGGAGTACAGCCACGCGTCCCACAGGGGGCGCAGCGATACCTGCGCGTAGTTAGCCGCCATCCCGGTGAAGTCGTCGGTGACGACCGTGCCGTGCCGGTGGCGAGTGGACCAGTTGCGCAGCAGATCGAAGAACTTGGCATCACCGATGACGCCGCGCAACGCGTGCAGCGTGAGAGCGCCGCGTTTGTATACGCGGTCGTCGAACAGGTTGGGCGCACCGGGATCGGCCAGCAGCAGGTCCTGCGGGGAGTTGATCAGTCGCCGGTGGTGAGTACGGGCGAGTTCATCTGCGGTCGGGCCGCCGGAATTCTCAGACCAGAGCCACTCCGCGTAGCAGGCGAACCCCTCATGCAACCAGATGTCGCGCCAATGCCGCACGGTGACGCTGTTGCCGAACCACTGGTGCGCAAGTTCGTGAGCGATCAGCCGCTCGTGGCCGCGGGTACCGTCACAGTGATTCGCGCCGAAGATGGAAATCCCCTGGGCCTCAAGGGGAATCTCCAGATTGTCTTCGGTCACCACCACGGTGTAACCCGCGGCGAGCGGATAGGGGCCGAAGAGTTTGGTGAACAACTTCATCATCTGCGGCTGGCGGGCGAAGTCGAGATCGAAGTTTGCCCGCAGCCGATCGGGCAGCACCGCGCGCATCGCGACGGGCGCCTTGGGGAACGGGTGGTTGACGTACATGCCGATCTGCAAAGTAACCAGATAAGTCGACGTCGGCTCGGGCTGATCATAGATCCAGTCGGTCTGGGCGGCGCGGACCTTTCGTGACACCAGTTCACCGTTGGCCACCGTGCGGTAGGGACTGTCGGTACTGATCTGGATGCGATAGCTGGCCTTGGCGCTGGGGTGATCATCGCAGGGAAACCAGGATGGGGAGCCGTTGGGTTGGCCGGCGACCAGTACGCCGTTGGACAGTTCCTCGAATCCCACTGTGCCCCACATGGAATTGATCGGCCGAGGGGACCCTCCGTAGCGCACCACGATCGACATCGCCGAGCCGGCCGGCAATGCGGCCTCGAGTCGAATGCGCAGCTTGCCGCCACCGGTCGCGAAATGAGCCGGCCGCTGGCCGTTGACGGCGACCTTGCTGACTGCGAGGGAATCGGAGATGTCCAGGGTGAAGGTCCGCAATGAGGCCAGCGTGACCGCTGTGATGGTCGCAGTACCGGCCAGTCGGTGGCTGGAGACCTTGTATTCCAGGTCGAGAACATACCGGGATACCCGATAGCCGAAGTTGCCGCTGCCGGGCAGATAGGGGTCGATTACCGGAGCGTGGGCGCCCTTCTTTGCAACCCGCTTCATGCTGCATTTCCAGGTTCGGAACGTCGCCGCTGCGATTTCGAGTGCTTCCTCGAAATCGACCACGGTGCAATGGGATTGCCTTGCCAGCGACTTGACGGCGGAACTTCATCGCCGCGCATCACCAGCGAGGCCGGCCCGACGGTGGCACCGGCGCCGATCCGGGAGGCCGGCAGCGCGACGCAGTGCGGACCGAGCGTGGCACCGTCCTCCAGTGTCACGGTGTCCATCCGCATGATCCGGTCGTGGAACAGATGCGTCTGCACCACGCACCCCCGGTTGACCGTGCTGGCGTTGCCCAGGCTCACCAGGTCCGCCTCGGGCAACCAGTAGGTCTCGCACCACACACCCCGGCCGATCGTGGCACCCAGTGCTCGCAACCACAGATTCATCACCGGCGTCCCGTTCGCGGAGCGGGCGAACCATGGCGCGGCGACCGTCTCGACGAAGGTGTCGACCACTTCGTTGCGCCAGACGAACGATGACCACAGCGGGTGTTCACCGGCCGGGATACGTCCCACCACAATCCATTTCGCCGCCACCGCCGACACCCCGGCCACCGCCCCGGCGATCAGCATCACGACCCCGCAGCCCAGCGCGGCCCATCCGTAGCCGCCGCGCAGGGCGATGGCCTGAAGGCCGGCCAGCATCGCCGCCCCGATCGCGAAGCTCACCATCACCGGAATGAGTCGGCACGTCTCGACGCCCGCACGCATGACCTTCAGGCGCATCGGAGGAGCGTAGGTCAGCGCCCGGTCGGCTGCCTCGGCGCGCCGGCGCAGCCGGATCGGCGGGCTGCCCAGCCACGAAGAACCGGTCTTGGCTTTGGACGGGGTGGCAGAGAGCACCGCGACCAGTCCGTCGTCGGGAACCCGTCGGCCAGGTTGGGTGATCCCGGAGTTGCCCAGGAAGGCGCGCTTTCCCACGATGGCCGTGCCGATGTGGATCCAGCCGCCGCCGAGTTCATAGGAGGCCACCATGGTGTCGTCGGCGAGGAATGCGCCGTCCTCCACGACGGTGAACTTCGGGGTGAGCAGGGCGGTCGAGATCTCGGTGCCGCGGCCTATCTTCGCGCCGAGGATCCGCAGCCACATCGGAGTCAGCAGGCTGGCATACAGCGGGAACAGGTAATTGCGCGCCGCGTCCATGAGTCGCTCGGTGGCCCACATCTGCCAGCCGACCCGGCTGCGCACCGGGTGATAACCCTCACGCAGACCCACTGAGAGCAGGCGCACCCCCAGCACGGTCAGGAGCGCATACACCGCCAGCGCGGCGCACGTGGCCACCGGAATCCAGGGCGCGGCGGCCCGCAACGCGTCGGCGAGCGTCACGGTGTTGCGAACCGCCCAGGCCAGCACCGCGAGACCAGCCCCCAGTGCGGCCAGCGGCAGTGAACCGATCAGCAGCGAGGAGATTCCGTAGACGGGAACCCACTGCACCGCCCGGGGCGGATGGTGGTCGGGCCAGGGATGGCGGGCCTTGCCGGACTTCACCGCGGGGGAACCCTTCCAGTACTGGCCGTTCTTCACCCTGCCGATGACCGCTGAACCGGCCGCCACGTCGGCGTCGCGGCCTACCTCGGCACCTGGGAGCAACGCGGTGCGGCTGCCGATCGTCGCGTCGTTGCCGATCGTGATCGGGCCGACGTGGAACACGTCGCCGTCGATCCAGTGCCCGGTGAGGTCGACCTCCGGTTCGACAGAGCTGCGGTGTCCCAGCGTCAACCAGCCGGTGACCGGCGGGGCGGAATGCAGGTCGACGCCCTTTCCGACCTTGTTGCCCAGGGCCCGCGCGTAGTAGACCAGCCATGGGGCGCCCCCCTGGTTCTCCGCACCGCTGGCTTCGGCAAGCCGTTCGGCCAGCCACACCCGCAGGTGCTCCGGACCGCCACGTCGGTAGCTACCGGGCTGCAAGCCGCTCGTCAGCAGCCGGGCGCCGAGCACCGCGATTCCCATGCGGCCGGGCGGTGTCACGAACACCACGAACGCCGCTGCCACCACCCACCAGTTGAGAGGAACCAGCCACGGCAGCGGGTGCAGGCGGGCCGCGAGGTTGTTCAGCACCGCCAGCCAGATCAGCCATGCCGATGCGGTGAGCGTCGCCAGCGGCAGCGCCAGCAGCAGCTGTGCGGCGCGGGTGGTCACCGGCGTCGGCTCGACCAGCCGCGGGGTGACGGCGACCGGCGGGGACTGCTCGCGGCCGCGTTCCTCCAGGAACCCTGCCAGTGACCCGAGCCGGGGATGATCGTAGAGATCGGCAACGGTCATCTCCGGAAAATGCGGGCGCAGCGCGACAACGAGTTGCGCGGCCGCCAGCGAGCCGCCACCGAGCGCGAAGAAGTCGGCCTCGGGCCCGTCGATGACCGTGCCGAGCACGTCCTGCCACAGCTGCGCGAGTGACCCCATGGTGCCGCCGAGCTGGGCGCCGACGTCGGGGACATCGCCCGGCGGCGGCCACGGCAGCGCGTCACGGTCCACCTTGCCCGAGGTCCGGGTGGGCAGTTCGTCGACCAGGACCAGCCTGGGCACCAGTGCCGCGGGCATCGACTCGGCGAGGTGCGCGCGGGCCGCCGCCAGGTCGAACTGCGGATCGGCCGAGGCGATGTAGCCGACGAGGATCGGTGTGCCGCCGGCGGATTTGCGCACCGCGGCCGCTCCGCCGCTGACGCCGGACAGGTTCACCAGCGCGGAGTCGACCTCACCGAGTTCGATGCGGCGTCCGCCGACCTTCACCTGGTCGTCGGCGCGCCCCTGGAAGTACAGCCCGTCGGGTTCCAGGCGGACCAGATCGCCGCTGCGGTATGCCCGGGTCCAGCCGAGCTCCGGCATCGGCGCGTACTTCTCGGCGTCCTTGACCGGGTCGAGATAGCGGGCCAGGCCGACCCCGCCGATCACGAGTTCGCCGACGTCGCCCACCGTCACCGGCGCTCCGGCGCTGTCGACGACGGCCAGATCCCAGCCATCCAGTGGCAGGCCGATGCTGACCGGTGCGCCGCTGCGCAGTTGCGCCCCGCAGGCGACCACGGTCGCCTCGGTGGGTCCGTAGGTGTTCCACACCTCGCGGCCCTCCACCGCCAGGCGCTCGGCTAATTCCGGTGGACAGGCCTCGCCGCCGAATATCAGCAGCCGCACCGCCTCCAGCGCTTCGGCAGGCCACAGTGACGCCAGTGTCGGGACGGTGGAGACCACGGTGATGTCCCGCGACACCAGCCACGGGCCGAGATCTATTCCGCTGCGCACCAGAGCCCGCGGGGCGGGCACCAGGCACGCGCCGTAACGCCAGGCCAGCCACATCTCCTCGCAGGATGCGTCAAACCCCACCGACAGTCCGGCCAGTACCCGGTCATCCGGGCCAATCGGGTTGTCCTGCAGATACATCCGCGCCTCGGCATCGACAAAGGCTGCGGCGTTGCGGTGGGTGACCGCCACACCCTTGGGGACACCGGTGGAGCCGGAGGTGAAGATGATCCATGCGTCGTCACCGGGCTGTGGACGTGCCGCGCTCCAACCGCGGGAGGCCCCCGGGCCGCGGCACAGCCCGGCCTCGGTGATGACGCCGACCACACCTGCCTCGGCGAACACCAACTCCGCCCGCTCGTCGGGGTCGTCGGCGTCGACCGGCACGTAGGCGGCTCCGGCTGCCATGGTGGACAGGATGGCCATGTACAGCGAGTAGCTGCCCGAGGGCATCCGGATCCCGACCCGGTCTCCGCGGCCGATTCCGCGGTCTGCCAGCCAGCGTGCGCCGGCCTGGATGTCGGCGACCATCTCCGCGTAAGTCAGTTGTACGTCGCCGTCGTCGATGCCGGTGGCGTCGGGGTGACGGTCTGCGGTCTCGACGAGGATGTCCACCAGCGTGCGTGGCGCCGGTGCACGTTCCGACAGCAGATACTGCGGGGGTACCTCGGGCTTGCCCACGACTGTGAATCCTAGGGCGCGGTTCGCGCTGAGACGCCGCACCTGAGACACTGGGACGGCAGAGGGGAGTATTCCTTCGCCGCGGTGTCATCACCTCGTCGTCGTTCGGGATCACCGGTCGGTCGTCCGGTTGCGCGGGTCGCTGGCAGCGGCGGAAGAGACCTCGGGCAAAGGATTCGTTGATGGCCGGAGGTCTGCTCACGTGAATGTGTCCACGCTCGAGTGGGCGGTCACCCTCGGGGCAACCCTGGCCGTGCTGGTGTTCGATCTCCTCGTCTCCGTCCGGCGTCCGCATGAGCCGAGCCGGCGCGAGTGCGTCATCGCCCTGTCGATCTACGTCGGCCTCGCCGTCGCCTTCGGGTTATGGGTGTGGAACTTCCACGGCGGCCAGTTCGGCCTGGAGTTCTACGCGGGCTGGCTCACCGAATACAGCTTGTCGATCGACAATCTGTTCATCTTCATCATCATCATGGCCAGTTTCAACGTCCCCAAGGTCCACCAGCAGCAGGCACTGCTCGTCGGCATCGTGCTGGCCCTGATCTTCCGCGGCATCTTCATTGCGCTGGGGGCCGTCGCCATCGCGCAGTTCTCGTGGATCTTCTACATCTTCGGCATCTTCCTGGTGGTCACCGCGATCCGGCTCGCGCGCGACACCGAACACAGCGACGATGCCGACAACGTGGTGGTGCGTCTCGCCAAGACCTACCTCAACACCACCGACCGCTGGGACGGGTTGAAGCTGTACGTCAAAGAGGGGAACAAGCGGCTGATGACGCCGATGTTCCTGGTGATCGTCGCGTTGGCCACCACCGACCTGCTCTTCGCCGTCGACTCCATTCCGGCGATCTACGGACTGACCAGTGAGCCGTACCTGGTGTTCACCGCCAATGTCTTCGCGCTGATGGGTCTGCGCCAGCTCTACTTCCTGCTCGGCGATCTGCTCACCCGCCTGGTCTACCTGTCCCAGGGCCTGGCGTTCATCTTGCTGTTCATCGGCGTCAAGCTGCTGCTGCACGCGTTGCACGAGAACGAACTGCCGTTCATCAACGGCGGTGAACCGGTGGGTGTGCCGGAGATCCCGACGCTGCTCAGTCTGGCGGTGATTGTGCTGACGCTCTTCCTCACCATGGTCGCGAGCCTGGTGAAGACCAGGTTGACAAGCAGGACCTGAAAAGGCGCGTGAGCTACTCTGCTCGGCCGCCCGTCAGGCCCAGTTGTCGTACCCGCCCTCGGGGCCGAGCATGCGTTCCAGCCGGCTGCGATTGAGCTTGGCGATCTCGTTGCGCAGCACCTTGCGCTCGGTCTCGGCGTCGTTGTGCATGCGGTCCTCGATCGCTGCGATCACCCCCCGGGTGGGGCAGTCGGCGGCCAGCGATCCGACGTGCATCACATACGCGAAGCCGAAGTGACCGGCGTATGTCGCCGCCGTCCGGCGCAACTCGTCCATCACATCGGCGCGCGGGTCCCACACCGAGCATTGCTCAGCGTGTGACCAGGCGCTGCCGGGCCGGCTGCCCACGCCCGGGTAAGCCTGCATGATCTCGTCGACGGACTCCTCCGACAGCGCGAACAGCACCGCATCGCACGCGGTGAACAACGCGTCGCGGCTCGGATACGGCCGTTCGCGCGCCAGGTCTGCGGCCATGGTCACGCTGTTGCAGCACTCGTAGAGAGCGTGCACGGCCTTGCGTCTCGGCAGCTCGTTGAAGGCATCAAGCCCGATGTCCTGGTGCAGCAACATGAATCAGATCATGGCCGGTGCAGAGCACAGCCGCGTTACCCCGTGTTACAGCGAGGAAAACTCCTCCGAGCGGGCTTCCCGTCAGGTCAGTGATGACCCTCAGCAGTGAACCGCTGCCGGGAGCGTTCCACCTCAGCCTCCGCTGCGGCACGGCCGACGAAGTTCGCCGCCTCCACGAACTTGCCCGGCTCCAGATCCTTGTAGTGCATGAAGAAGTGCTTGATCGCCTCGAGTTCGAAGTTCGGCAGATCGGAAAGATCGGTGATGTGGTCCCAGCGCGGGTCGCCGGCCGGAACGCAGACCACCTTGTCGTCGCCGCCGGCGTCATCGACCATCTGGAACATGGCCACCGGCCGTGCCTCGACGATGACCCCCGGATGCACCGACTCCGGGAGCAGGATCAGGGCGTCCAACGGGTCGCCGTCCTCGCCGAGAGTGTCTTCGATATAGCCGTAGTCGGCCGGGTAGCCCATCGGTGTGTAGAGGTACCGGTCCAGGCGCAAGCGACCGGTTTTGTGGTCGATCTCGTATTTGTTGCGCTGGCCCTTAGGGATCTCAATCGTGACGTCGAACTGCACCGCGAGACTCCTTCCCGCCCGTTTCGCGCCATTGTGGCCCGGTGGCGACGGGTTCTAACCCTAATGGAGCGATACCCTTGACTACCGTGCCCTTGGCGAACCTGGGCGCAGAATGGCACAAGCCGGGGGCGTAACGCCGACCCGCCGACCACGAGGGAGCGTCATGGGCCGCACGCGGGCACGTGGCCGCCACGTATTGCTGGCCGCCGGTGTGGTCGCGGTGGTGGCGGTGGTGGTCGCGGCGGCGGGCCTGCTGAGCTCCGGCGGCCGTAGCAACGCCGAGGTTCCCCCGCCGCGCGCACCGGCCAGTGCCAAGCCGGCCGTGGTGGCACTGCCGGATTCGGCAGCCGTGCCCACCACGGCGGGAATGAGCGCCGCCCTGGCCGCGGTCGTCGCCGACCCCGATCTCGGCAACCTCACCGGCCGGATCGCCGACGCGCACACCGGCCAGCAGATCTGGGAACAGCGATCCGATCTGCCGATGCAACCGGCATCCACCATCAAGGTGCTCACCACCGCTGCGGCGCTGCTGACTCTGGACCGCAACACCCGGCTCACCACAACCGTCCAGGCTGCCGACCAGACGCGCATGCCCGGGGTGGTGGTGCTGGTGGGCGGCGGGGATCCGATTCTGTCGGCCGCGCCGCCGGGCGAGGAGTCCTGGTACCGCGGGTCGGCGCGGATCGCCGATCTGGCCGATCAGGTTCGCAAGAGCGGCGTCATTGCCACTGCCGTGCAGGTGGACAACTCGTTGTTCACCGGCCCTGACATGGCGCCCGGCTGGGATCCCGCGGACATCGGTGGCGGCGACATCTCGCCGATCCAGGCGGTCATGCTCGACGCCGGTCGGATCCAGCCAACGACCATGGAATCCCGCCGATCGCCGACCCCCGCCCTCGACGCCGGCCGCGCGCTGGCCGTCGCGCTCGGCATCGACCCGGCCAAGGTCACGTTCGCACCCGGTCCGGCGGGCGGCCGCCAACTGGCGTCGGTGCAGTCGGCGCCGTTGATCGAGCGATTGCGGCAGATGATGAACGCGTCGGACAACGTGATGGCCGAGACCATCGGCAGGGAGGTGGCCAAGGCCACCGGGCAGCCGCTGAGCTTCGCAGGCGCCGCCGAGGCCACCATCAGCAAGCTGGTGTCGCTCAAGATCGACATGACCGGGGCCTCGCTGGTCGACTCCAGCGGTCTGTCGGTGGCGAACCTGCTCACCTCGAAAAGTCTGGACGAGGTGATCAACGCCGCCGCCGGACCCGGGCAGCCGGAATTGCGGCCCATGGTGGATCTGCTGCCGATCGCCGGTGGCAGCGGCACCCTCTCCGACCGGTTCATCGGGGTGGACGCGCGCAACTCCGCCGCCGGGTGGCTGCGTGCCAAGACCGGTTCGCTGACCAAGACCAACGCACTGGCCGGCATCGTCACCGACACCAGGGGCCGGGTGCTGACGTTCGCCTTCATCTCCAACAATGCCGGGAACACCGGCCGCACCGCACTGGATGCTCTGGCCACGACGTTGCGCGCCTGTGGATGTGGGTCGTGATGCGGGTTCTCGGCCCGCTGTCATGAGTGACTCCTCGCAACTGACCGTCGGCCGCGCCGTCGACTGGAAGTTCGCGGGGACTGTCGGGGCACGGCTGGCCCGTCCAGGTCCGCCGGTGACCGAGTACACGCGTCGCCAGGTCATCGAGGACCTGGCGCAGGCCTCCGGCGTCGCCGAGGGTCCGGTCCGCGAGGTCACCGGATTGTCGGTGGACGCCCCCGTGCCGGACGCGCGCATCATCGACCGCACCGGGTGGATCCATGCCGCATCCGAGTCCATGCGGGTGATGACCGGCGGCAGACAGACAGCTGTCAACACCGCGACTGCCAACGCGGTCACCGGCCGCATCGCCGGCGCACAGACCGGCGCGGTGCTCGCCTTCATCTCCTCCGGCATCCTCGGGCAATACGACCCGTTCACCGATGCGGATGCCGGCGGGAGCCTTCTGCTGGTCTATCCGAACGTCATCGCCGTCGAACGCCAACTGCGGCTCCCACCGCGTGATTTCCGGTTGTGGGTGTGTTTGCACGAGGTCACCCACCGGGTGCAGTTCACCGCCAATCCATGGCTGGCCCAACACATGTCGAGCACCCTCGACGTTCTGATGTCCGACTCCGGCGACCTGGGTCAGATCGTCAGCGGGCTTGCCGCCTTCGTCAGGGACCGCCGCACCGCGCCGCCCGACGCGCATTCCGCCGGGGTGCTCGGACTGCTGCGCGCAGTGCAGGCCGAGCCGCAGCGCAGGGCACTTGATGACCTTCTGGTGCTCGGTACGTTGCTGGAAGGGCACGCCGACCACGTGATGGACGCTGTCGGTCCGGCGGTTGTGCCGTCGGTGCAGATGATCCGGCACCGCTTCGATGACCGTCGGCAGCGTCGCCAGCCACCCCTGCAGCGGCTGTTGCGGGCGCTGCTGGGAATGGACGCCAAACTGAGCCAGTACACCCGCGGTAAGGCATTCGTCGACCACGTGGTGGGCCGAGTCGGGATGGCGGGCTTCAACGCCGTGTGGTCGGGCCCGGACACCCTTCCGCGGCCGGCTGAGATCGAGGATCCGCAGCGGTGGATCGACAGAATCCTTTAGGGAGGCGTTCGGCGGAGACGCTGCGCCGCGCGGTGGCCGACTTCGCCTCCGGCCCGCTCGCCGGGGTGGGTTCCTGGTGCGTGGCGCTGTCCGGCGGCCCGGATTCGTTGGCGCTCACGGCCGCAGCCGCCGCGGTGCTGCCGACCACGGCGCTGATCGTCGACCACGGACTACAGGCCGACTCGGATGAGGTGGCGGCCACCGCCTATGACCAGGCGCTGCACCTGGGCTGCGTTCGGGCCCTGGTGATTCCCGTCGAGGTCGGTACGGCGGGCGGGCCGGAGGCGGCCGCCCGGACCGCCCGTTACGCGGCCCTCGACGGTGCCCGCGCGGGCGCGCCGGTTCTGCTCGCGCACACCCTCGACGACCAGGCTGAGACGGTGCTGCTGGGTCTCGGTCGAGGCTCGGGTCCCCGCTCGATCGCCGGGATGCGGCCGGCTGATCCACCGTGGTTTCGGCCACTGCTGCGACAGCGTCGGGCCACCACCAGGGCCGCCTGCGCGGAGATCGGCCTGCGCCCGTGGGACGACCCCCACAACGCCGACCCTCGATTCACCCGGGTCCGCCTTCGCCGCGAGGTGCTGCCGCTTCTCGAAGAGGTGCTCGGGCCGGGCGTGGCCGAGGCCCTGGCCCGGACCGCCGACGCGCTGCGCGAGGACAACGACGCGCTGGACGCGCTGGCCGCCCACCATCTTGCCGGTGCCAGCGGTGGCGACGGCCTCGAGGTTGCCGCGGTGCGGGAGCTGCCGGACGCACTGCGGCTGCGGGTGATCCGCGGCTGGCTGCTCGCCGGCGGCGCCAGCGGACTGGCGGCGGTCCACATTCGCGGGGTTGACGCGCTGGTCACCGCCTGGCACGGCCAGGGCGGTGTCGCCGTAGGTTCGTCGACACCGGCTGCGCGGCTGTTCGCCGAGCGAAGCGGTGGCACGCTCCGGCTGCGGCTGCAGCCGGTGTGATTGGTCGCACCGGGGGTGTCATGGCACGCTGTGACCGTGCCAGCGCATGAGCTGTATCCCGGCGACATCAAGTCGGTGTTGGTGTCCGAAGATCAGATTGCGGCCCGCACTTGCGAACTCGGGGCGCTCGTCGGACGCGATTACGCCGATGCACTGGCCGGCCAGGACCTGCTGCTGGTGACGGTGCTCAAGGGAGCGGTCATGTTCGTCACCGATCTGGCTCGCGCGATCCCGGTGCCCACCCAGTTGGAGTTCATGGCGGTCAGCTCCTACGGGTCGGCGACCTCGTCCTCCGGGGTGGTACGCATCCTCAAAGACCTCGACCGCGATATCGCCGACCGGGATGTGCTGATCGTGGAGGACATCGTCGACTCCGGTCTGACACTGTCCTGGCTTCTGCGTAACCTGGCGACCCGCCATCCCCGTTCACTGAAGGTATGCACGCTGCTGCGCAAACCGGACGCTGTGCGCGCCGACGTCGACATCGCCTATATCGGCTTCGACATACCCAACGAGTTCGTGGTGGGCTACGGACTGGACTACGCCGAGCGTTATCGCGACCTTCCCTACATCGGCACCCTGGACCCCAAGGTCTATCAGGGCGGCCCGATCTAACTTCGGTTCAATCTAGTTCTGGCTCAACGTAATTCCCACACCCCGGTAACCGAGAAACTCACCGTCTGTCGGCCGGGCTGCAGCGGAACGTCGGCTGCCATCGCCTCTGCGCGACCGCCGGACACCGGCGGCGGCGGGCCGCCGGGTGCCTCCGAAATCGACATGACCTTGCCCAGCGAGAGTCCGGACAGTTCGGCGTACTGCTGCGCCCGATTCCTGGCGTCGGTGAACGCCCGCGCCCTGGCGTCACGCAGCAGCGCCGAATCGTCGTCGATCGAGTAGCTCACCGAGTTGATCCGCGTCGCGTTGCCGCCGGCTGTGATGACGGTCGCCAGCGTGGACGACGCGACATCCAACTCGCGGATGGTGACCTTGATCGAGTTGCTGGCCCGGTACCCGGTGACGACGGCGTTGTCGCCGTACTGCGGTTGAAGGCTCACACCGGTGGTGCTGATGTCCGCGGAGTCGATTCCGCGGGCGGCCAGCGCATCGAGCACCGCCCTCTGGCGCTCGCTGCCGGCATTCATCGCCGCCGTCACGTCCGGTGCCACCACTTCGACACCGACATCGGCGGTCAACGTGTCGGGTACACCCGTCACCTCCCCCGAACCCACGACGGTCACCTGGCGGGCATTGGAGTCGAGTGGCGGCGCGGTGTCGCAGCCGGACAACACCACCGCACCTGCCAGGGCCATTGCCGCACAGACCGCAGAACGTTTCATGTCCACCTCACATCGGATAGGAAATTGAGTAACTCGGTGTTGATCTCCGCCGGGCGCTCCTGCTGAATCCAGTGGCCGGCGCCCTCGAGCATCACTTCTCTGTACGGTCCGGTGACCACCTCGCGGGCTCGATTCGTCTTGGTGAAATTGAGTACCGGGTCAGCGGTGCCGCCGACGAAAAGCGCCGGGACGGCGATGGTGCGGGCAGGCGGATCGGCCATGATCTCCCAGTTGCGGTCGAAGTTGCGATACCAGTTCAGCGCTCCGGTGAATCCGGTGCGGCTGAACTCGTTGACGTAGTGTTCCAGTTCGTCGATGGTCAGCCAGTCCGGCAGCTGCTCGGGTTCGGCGAGCCGATCGATGAAACCCTGTGGTCCGGGGGCCAGCATCCGCAGCGCCGCGGCCTCGTCTTGCGGGGCCCTCATCCCGCCCAGCATGCGGCGCAGGGACCGATGCGGGTCGGCGGCCATCTCGGCGTCGGCCGGACCAGGTTGCTGGAAATACAGGGCGTAGAAGAAATGTCGGGAGAATATGCGCCGGAACGCCTCGGTCGGCGGGGTCAGCGGGCGGGGCACCGGCGGGACGCTGAGGCCGGCCACCGCCGCGACCCGGTCGGGGTGCAGCAGCGCGGTGCTCCAGGCCACCACCGCACCCCAGTCGTGGCCCACCACGGCGGCGCGAGGGGCCCCGACCACGTCGAGCAGGCCGACCACGTCGCCGGTCAGTGCGGCGATGTCGTATGCCTCGGGCCGCTCGGGGCGCGACGACCCGCCATAGCCACGCTGGTCAGGAGCCATGACGTGGAAGCCGGCCGCCGCCAGGGCCGGAATCTGATGCCGCCAGGAATAGGCCAGTTCCGGGAAGCCATGGGTCAGGACCACTGCTGGGCCGTCGGGCGGGCCGGCCTCAAGTACTCGCAGCGCGACCCCGTTGACCTCGACGGTCCGTTCGATCACCTGAGCGGGGCGGCTGGCCACGTCGTGTAGCCAAGCACAGCCGCTGATCACAGCCAACGGCGAAGGTAACGTGGAAACAAACCCTGACGGAAACCATCAGGGGTCTTGTGGGCGTTGATGTAGCGGTAGCCTGGAACATTCCAGCCACAGGAAGGACAGGGGCCCTTCGCGGCCGCATGCTCGATGAACCGCAAAACTGTTATCCGCACGCTGACCGTGGTTGGCGCCGTACTGGTGCTGGGCTGGCTGTTCTTCTATCTCAACGACGACACCCGCGGGTTCAAGCCGGTGGACACGTCGGTGGCGGTGTCCCAGATCAGCACCGACAACGTCAAGATCGCGCAGATCGACGATCGTGAACAGCAGCTGCGCCTGGAGCTGAAGAGCGCTACCGACGACACCGCCAAGTCCACCAAGGTGATCGCGAAGTACCCCACCGGCTACGCGGTGACGTTGTTCGAGTCGCTGACCGCCAAGGGCATCAAGACCAACACCATGGTCAACCAGCCCAGTGTTCTCGGCTCGCTGCTGATCTACATGCTGCCGCTACTGCTGCTGGTCGGCTTGTTCGTGCTGTTCTCACGGATGCAGACCGGCGGCCGGATGGGTTTCGGATTCGGCAAGTCCAAGGCCAAGCTGCTGTCCAAGGATATGCCGCAGACCACCTTCGCCGACGTCGCGGGTGCCGACGAGGCGGTCGAGGAACTCTACGAGATCAAGGACTTCCTCCAGAACCCCGGCCGGTATCAGGCCCTGGGCGCGAAGATCCCCAAGGGCGTGCTGCTGTACGGCCCGCCCGGCACCGGCAAGACCTTGCTCGCGCGCGCGGTGGCCGGCGAAGCGGGTGTGCCGTTCTTCACCATCTCGGGCTCGGACTTCGTGGAGATGTTCGTCGGCGTCGGCGCCTCTCGGGTGCGTGACCTGTTCGAGCAGGCCAAGCAGAACTCGCCGTGCATCATCTTCGTCGACGAGATCGACGCGGTGGGCCGGCAGCGCGGTGCGGGCCTCGGCGGCGGCCATGACGAGCGCGAGCAGACCCTCAACCAGTTGCTGGTCGAGATGGACGGCTTCGGCGAGCGCGAGGGCGTCATCCTGATCGCGGCCACCAACCGGCCCGACATCCTCGACCCCGCCCTGCTGCGGCCCGGCCGCTTCGATCGCCAGATCCCGGTGTCCAGCCCCGACCTCGCCGGCCGTAAGGCCGTGCTGCGGGTGCATTCGCACGGCAAGCCGCTGGCCCCCGACGCCGATCTCGACGGACTGGCCAAGCGCACCGTCGGCATGTCCGGCGCCGACCTCGCCAACGTCATCAACGAGGCCGCGCTGCTCACCGCCCGGGAGAACGGGACGATCATCACCGGCGCCGCCCTGGAGGAGGCCGTCGACCGGGTGATCGGCGGTCCCCGGCGCAAGGGCCGGATCATCAGTGAGATGGAGAAGAAGATCACCGCCTACCACGAGGGCGGCCACACCCTCGCGGCCTGGGCGATGCCCGACATCGAACCGATCTACAAGGTCACCATCCTGGCCCGCGGCCGGACCGGCGGGCACGCGGTATCGGTGCCCGAAGACGACAAGGGCCTGATGACCCGTTCGGAGATGATCGCCCGACTGGTGTTCGCGATGGGTGGGCGGGCCGCCGAGGAACTGGTGTTCCGCGAGCCGACCACCGGTGCGGTCTCCGACATCCAAATGGCGACCAAGATCGCCCGCGCGATGGTCACCGAATACGGCATGAGTTCCAAACTCGGCGCGGTGCGCTACGGAACCGAGCACGGCGACCCGTTCCTGGGCCGCACGATGGGCAACCAGGCCGACTACAGCCACGAGGTGGCCCGCGACATCGACGACGAGGTGCGCAAGCTCATCGAGGCCGCGCATACCGAGGCGTGGGCCATCCTGACCGAGTACCGCGACGTCCTCGACGTCCTGGCCGGCGAGCTTCTGGAGAAGGAAACGCTCCACCGCGTTGAACTCCAGGCCATCTTCGCCAATGTGGCCAAGCGTCCGCGCCTGACCGTGTTCGACGACTTCGGAGGTCGCATCCCCTCGGACAAGCCGCCGATCAAGACCCCCGGGGAACTCGCGATCGAACGCGGCGAACCGTGGCCGCGCCCGATTCCCGAGCCGGCCTTCAAGACGGCGATCGCGCAGGCTTCCGCCGCCCACCAGGCCCAGCAGCCGCCCCCAAACGGCAACGGGGCGCACGCCCGCGGACCGCAGCACGCCCAGCCGGACTATCGCAACGGTCCGGCCCAGCCGGACTATGGCGCCCCCGCCGGGTGGCGGGCGCCCGGTTGGCCGCCACCCCCGCAGCAGGGGGGTTATTGGTATCCCCCACCGCCCGGGTGGGGCGCCCCCCAGGGACAGCAGGGACCGCAGGGGCCTCAGGGCCAGCAGCGCCCGCCGGCACCGCCGTATCAGCCGCACCACACGCCGACACATTCCGGCTCCGGATCCACCACCGGTGATGATCCGAGCGACGACAGCGGCCGGTCCACGCCGGCCGGCAGTTGATTGACGAAACGGAGCTGGAATGCCCAAGCGTGACTCAGTGACCCTCGACGTTCCCCTGTTCGATCAGGAACGGGCGGAGGCGGCCGTTCGCGAACTGCTGCTGGCTGTCGGTGAGGATCCCGACCGTGACGGGCTCAAAGCCACCCCGGCCCGGGTGGCCCGGGCCTTCCAGGAGATGTTCGCCGGGCTCTACACCGACCCCGACACGGTGCTCGACACCACCTTCGACGAGGGGCATGACGAGCTCGTTCTGGTGAAGCAGATCCCGATGTACTCCACCTGCGAGCATCACCTGGTGGCCTTCCACGGGATGGCACACGTCGGGTACATCCCGGGGGAGGACGGCCGGATCACCGGGCTGTCGAAGCTGGCCCGCGTGGTGGATCTCTACGCCAAGCGGCCCCAGGTTCAGGAGCGCCTGACCGCACAGATCGCCGACGCGGTGGTCCGCAAGCTCAAGCCCCGCGGCGTCATCGTCATCGTCGAGGCTGAGCATCTGTGTATGGCGATGCGGGGTGTCCGCAAAGCCGGTGCGATTACCACCACGTCGGCCGTGCGAGGCTTGTTCAAGACCAACAACGCGTCTCGCGCCGAGGCGCTGGATCTCATTCTGCGCAGGTGAGCACGGACCCACCGCACGTGCAGGTGATGGGTGTCGTCAATGTCACCGACGACTCATTCTCCGACGGCGGACGCTATCTCGATCCCGGGCGGGCTGTTGATCACGGACTTGCCCTCGCCGCTGACGGCGCGGCGATCATCGATGTGGGTGGCGAGTCCACCCGACCCGGAGCGGTCCGAATCGACACCGAGTTGGAAGTCACGCGCGTCATCCCGGTGGTGAAAGAGCTTGCCGCACAGGGTGTCACGGTCAGCATCGACACCATGCACGCCGCTGTGGCACGCGCCGCACTGGACAACGGCGCCAGCATCGTCAACGACGTCAGCGGCGGCCAGGCCGATCCGGCGATGGCCTCGGTGGTGGCACAGGCCGGTGTTACGTGGATTCTCATGCACTGGCGCTCGGTGCAATCCGCCGAGCCGCACGACATCCCCGGCTATCGGGATGTCGTCGCAGAGGTTCGCAGTGAACTGCTCGCGTGCGTGGGCGCCGCGGTGGAGGCCGGCGTCGATGAGTGCGATCTGATCATCGACCCCGGCCTTGGTTTCGCCAAGACCGCCCA
>JBFYOQ010000238.1:0-8981 GCA_041303735.1 Mycobacterium sp. | reverse complement strand
CCGCGCGCACGATCGCTGCATCCAGCATGGCGTAGAGCGGCTTGCTGCGGTCGCGGACCTTCTCCCGGACGGTCGACCACACACTGCGCACCGTCGCGGCATCGAGTTGACCGGGGGGCGCAGCAGATTCGGGCGACGGCGCAACCGGCTGAAGTTGCTCGGGTGCGGATGCGGGTGCGGGTTCGGGCTCGGGCTCGGGTGCGGGTGCCGGCTCGGGCTCGGGTGCTGGCTCGGGCTCGGGTGCTGGCTCGTGCACGGGCTCGGTCTTCGGTTCGGGCTTCGGTTCGGGCTTCGGTTCGGGCTGGGGCGCGGCGGCCTCGGCCGGCGCCGACGCTACGTCTGGAGCGACGGTCTTGCGAACGTACTGCTTGCCGGATGCATGGGACCCGCCGGCGACGGCCTCTCCGGCCGGGATGGAGATGTCCAGCCGCGTCTCGATGCGCTCGACACGTTGCAGCAGTGCGGATTCGGTGTCGGCCGCCGACGGCAGCAGCAGCCGGGCACACACCACCTCCAACAGCAATCGGGGGGCGGTGGCGCCGCGCATCTCACCGAGACCCGCGTGGACCACCTCGGCATACCGGGCGAGGGTGGCCGGCCCCACTTTGGCGGCCTGATCGCGCATCCGGTCCAGCACATCCTCCGGTGCATCCACCACGCCGCGGCTGATGGCATCCGGAACCGCTTGCAGCACAATGAGATCCCGGAAACGCTCCAGCAGGTCCACGGCGAAGCGGCGCGGGTCGTGCCCGGCGTCGACAACCGATTCCACCGCGCCGAACAGGGCTGCGGCATCCCCGGCTGACAGCGCGTCGACAGCCTCGTCGATCAGGGCGATGTCGGTGGCACCCAGCAATGCCAGCGCCCGCTGGTAGTGCACCCGGTTGCCCTCGGCGCCCGCGAGTAATTGGTCGAGCACGCTGAGGGTGTCGCGGGGCGAACCACCGCCGGCGCGGATGACCAGCGGATACACCGCGTCGTCGACCTCGATGTGCTCGGACTCGAGAATCTTCTCGATCAGCCCCCGCATTGTTTTCGGCGCCAGCAGCCGGAACGGGTAGTGGTGGGTGCGTGAGCGGATCGTCGGCAGCACCTTGTCCGGCTCGGTGGTCGCGAACACGAAGATCACATGTTCCGGTGGCTCCTCGACGATTTTCAGCAACGCGTTGAAACCGGCGGTGGTGACCATGTGCGCTTCATCGACGATGAAAATGCGGTAGCGGGACTGTGCCGGTGCGAACGACGCCCGATCGCGCAACTCCCGGGTGTCATCCACACCGCCGTGGCTGGCCGCGTCGAGCTCGAGGACATCGATCGATCCGCCGCCGTTGGCTGCGAGCCCGACGCATGAATCGCACACCCCGCACGGCGAGGGCGTCGGACCCTGTTCGCAGTTGAGCGATCGGGCCAGGATCCGGGCCGACGACGTCTTACCGCAGCCGCGCGGGCCGGAGAACAGGTAGGCGTGGTTGATGCGGCCCGCGGTCAGGGCGGTCGACAGCGGCTCGGTGACGTGCTCCTGACCCACCACCTCGGCGAAGGTCGCCGGCCGATACTTGCGGTAGAGGGCCACGGCAGCAGGCTACCGACCGTCTACGACGTCTGGGCCGACGAGCAGAGATTCCGTCGCCGCCAGGAGTGCGCAGGTCGCCAGGCCGTCGATCGCGTCGGCCAGGTCCGACAGCGGCGGGAAGCTGGGCGCGATCCGGATGTTGGTGTCGTCGGGGTCTTTTCGGCATGGGAAGGACGCTCCGGCCTCGGTGACCGCGATGCCGACATCCTTGGCCAGGGCCACCGTGCGCTTGGCGGTCCCGGGCAGCACGTCAAGGCTGATGAAGTACCCGCCCGCGGGGTCGGTCCACGACGCGATCTTGGAATCCGAGAGGCGCTTATCGAGGATGTCGAGGACCAGTGCGAACTTGGGCGCCAGTAGTTTCTGGTGGCCCATCATGTGCCGGCGGACGCCGTCTGCGTCGCGCAGGAAACGCAGATGCCGCAACTGGTTGACCTTGTCGGGACCGATCGACTTCTTCCCCGCGTGCTGCAGATACCAGGCGATGTTGCCCAGCGAACCGCCGAAGAAACTGACCCCCGCCCCGGCGAAGGTGATCTTCGAGGTCGAGGTGAACACATACGGCCGGTTCGGGTTGCCGGCCTCGGCCGCCAGTCCGAGCACGTCGACCTGGCGGACGAATTCGGTTGTCAGGGTGTGCACGGGGTAGGCGTTGTCCCAGAACAACCGGAAGTCGCCGGCCGCGGTCTTCATCTGCACCAGCCGGCGAACCACCTCCCACGAGTACACCGAGCCGGTGGGGTTGGAATACACCGGTACACACCACATTCCCTTGATGGACGGGTCTGCGGCGACAAGTTCCTCGACGAGGTCGACGTCGGGGCCGTCCTCGCGCATCGGCACGGCGATCATCTCGACCCCAAGGCTCTCGGTGATCGCGAAGTGCCGGTCGTAGCCGGGGGAGGGGCAGAGGAATTTCACGACCGGTTCGCGGAACCACGGCCGCGGGGAGTCCAGCCCGCCGTGCAACATCGAGAACACCACGACGTCGTGCATCAACTCGAGGCTGGCGTTATTGCCGGCGATCAGGTTGGGCACCGGGATACCGAGCAGTTCGGCAAAGATTGCCCGCAACCCTGGAAGGCCGTTCTGGCCGCCGTAGTTGCGGGTGTCGGTTCCCTCGTCGTCGCGGTAGTTGCCGTCGCCGGGCAGACTCAGCAGTGCGTTGGACAGGTCGAGTTGTTCGGTCGACGGCTTACCCCGGGTGAGATCGAGGCTGAGCTTCTTGGCCCGGAGTTCGTCGTACCTGCGGCGCTGCAGATTATTCTCGGCCTGAAGGTCCTCACGGGCCAGGGACTGAAACGACACCGTGCGCCTTTCGTCACGCCGTGATTCGCCGTGTCCGACGAAGGGGACCCCGCGCACCCGCCAGAGCCCGTTGACCCTTGCTGCCTTCCGACCCTGGGGGAGTTCACAGGTTGGACGCCGCGCGGGGTCCACCGCGAGTCTAATACCGGCCGGTCAGGCCAGCACAGCCGGTCGAGGACGCTCGTCGATGTCGGCTACCATGACCGACGGAGGATTCGCCTAGTGGCCTATGGCGCTCGCCTGGAACGCGGGTTGGGTTAATAGCCCTCAGGGGTTCAAATCCCCTATCCTCCGCACCCGTCCGGGGTGCGGTCCTTGTGATCGCACCCCGGACCACTGCAATCGAGGAGATCTATGGGGCGGCGCGCTGCCAGGGCACTGCACCTCGGCCTCTCCGCCCTCGGCGCGGCTCTCTACTTCCTGTTCATCATTCCCCGGTGGTGGGTGCTGACCGGTGACTTCCCGGCAACCCTCGGCACTGCCGGACGCATCGTGGCCGGTGTGCCCATCGCGGCGGCGGCGGTGCCGGTGATGCTGGCCCTGCAGCGCTCGCTGACATCGAATCCCAAACCACCCGAACTGGCGTTGCGCCTGCGGGCGTGGTCGGCCGTACTGCACGTGGTCGCCGGGATGCTGATCATCGTCACCGCGGTCGTCGAGATCTGGTTGCGGCTCGAGGTCGCCGGACCGTGGTTGTTCGCGGTCTACGGCGCGGCGGGGGCCATTGCGGCCTTGGCGATCCTGGCGTTCGTGCTGTCGTTCACCGCCGAGAAGCCGCCGGCCCCGGCTAAGCCGGCGAAGGTCAAGGCCGATAAGCCCAAGAAAGAGAAGCGTTCCCGTACACGCGCCAAAGCGGTCGATGAGACGATCACCGCGCCGGACGCCGAGGATGCTCCGGCAGAGGCCGAGGACAAACCAGCCGACCTCGAGGTCATCGAGAGCGCCGAGACGTCAGCCCCGGACGCTGCGGAAGCCGACGAGGCGGACGCAACTCCGGACGACACAGCCGACGACACCGAACCTGAGTCCGAGTCCGCGGTGCTGCTCAACCAGCGCCCGACCGGCAAGAAGCGTTACCGGCTACGCCGCTGAGGCGGCCCCACCCTCGCGAGATCGACACCAGGGCTGTGATCGCGGTTCCGCGAACAGCCCTGATGTCGGTCTGACGGTGGGGCGCTAGGCCGTAACCGGGATGGCCCGCAGTGGCAGATCCACCTGGATGTCGGAGATGTTGATCAGGCCGATGGCCGCGTTCGCAAAGATCGAGGACCAACTGGCGATCTGCAGAGTCAGCGAGTCGCCTGCGCCGACCGTGTAGGCGATGTCGTTGAGCGGCACGGATACCGTGCGCTCGCGGCCGTCGAGAATGACCGGGATCGCGGTCACGTTATTGCCGACGATGAGGCCGGTGGAGTTGTCCACAAACTGCGCGTAGACCGCCCCTCCAGTGCCCAGACCCGAGTAGGTGAAGCTCACCTGGGGCGCGCCCACGATCTGATCACCGGCGTCCGGGGTCAACGCGACGTTGATCGCGTTACCGGCCGGGGTGGGGAAGATCAGGCTGAACGGGAACGAGAAGGCCGAGTTCGGACCTGAGCCGCCGAGGATCGGGATGATGCCCAGCACCCCGCCGGCGTTGCTGGTGCTGTACGGGGCGGGCTGATTAAAGGCGGGCTCGAAGGGCAGCAGATCCGAGGTGTAGCGCACGGCGTCCTGGTCCCACCACTGGAACACCGGGACGGCGTCGGCACCCTGACCGCTCCCGGTGACGTACTGGTCCAGCCAGGCAAAAGTGGCGTCGAAGAGGATGCCTTGCTGGGTTGGGGACGCCCCGGTTGAGCAAGAACCGTGACCGCCGCAGAACCAGGCCAGCTTCACTACGGTGTCCCACGGGTTGGCGGTGATGGCCTCTGCGTTGAGCACCGACTGATCCAGCGGGAACAGCGCGTCGACTGTGCCCTGGAACAGCAGCGTCGGGCTCTGCAGCTGATTGAGCAGGGAGGTCGGTCCACTGCTGGCCAGGACCGCCTGCGCGGTCTCGGTGATGAAGCCGAACAACGATCCGGTCAGCACTCCCTGGTAGATCTGGTTGTTGATCCGCGCGCCGGCCTCCACCAGATCGAGAAGCAGCAGGGCGGCCCAGGCGGTCTTGAACTCCTCGGACGGGTACAGCGCGTCGCCCAGGGAGTACCAGTTGCCATTGGGCACGATGGCATCGATGCGGGGGTCGGTGCTGGCGGTAACCATCTGAATTCCGCCGCCATAGGACCCGCCGACCATGCCGACTGCGGGATCGTCGGGTCCGTTCAGCACGGCCGGAGTGTTCTCCGCCGCCCAACTGACGATCGCCGAGGTGTCGCGGCCCTCGAAGAACGGGCTGTCGAGTTGCAGCACCCCACCGGAGGCGAACTCGCCGCGGGGATCCCAGGTGATCACGTTGTAACCCTCAGCGCGCATGAGGGCGACTCCGGGTACCGAGCCGAAGGTGCCTACCAGGTCGTAGGGATTGGTTTCCCCGGGCGAGCCGAGGCCGGGTCCGTTGAGCACGGTGGTCGCGGTCTCACCGGCCGCCAGACCGGATGCGGGGAAGAAGTTGGTGCTGATCAACGTGCCGTCGAACGAGGTCACCTTGTACGTATAGGCGAGGGGAGTCGTACCGGGGGCATTAATCCCGACGTTGATGTCGATCGTCGCGAGCACGGTTGAGCCGATGATCGGCGCCAGCAGCGAGCTGATCAGCGGAGTCTGCTGCAGCAGGCTGATGATGGGTGCCGCCAGCGCCCCGACCAGCGGGATACCCACCACGAACTGGTCGAACGGGGTGCTCTCGCTGACCCGGACGGTGAAGGACTGGGCGCCCTTGCCGGCGCCGGTGTCCAAGTTCCAATTGGCGTAGGGCAGCAGCGTGTAGCTCTGCGGCCCGCCGATTTCAAGACTTGCCGGCACCGTACCGAGGTCGAGCTTTCCGTCGGCACTGCTGCTGACGAAGGAGTAGGTCAGCGTTGCGCCGGCGTTCGTGCTGACGGCATTCAGATTGCCCAGATAGATGCCGTCGGCGAATACGGTCGTCGGGTTGACGGTCAGGGTGCCGTTGGTCACTGCAGCGTTGGCGGTGGCGGATGCCGCGCCGAGCCGGCTGGTGGCGGCCGCGATCGCCCAGTCGAGCGGGGCGGTGACAGGAGCCAGCGGATCAGGGCCGGCATCGGTGGAAGCGGACTGGGGCTCAACCGCACTGGCCGCGGCGGTGGCCGACACCATGGTGCTGGTCCTGGCCGCACCGGAGGCCGGCACCGCACGGGCCGACGCTGACGCCGACGGGACGGCGCTCGTGCGGGACGTACGCCCGCCGCGGTTCGCGCTCGTCGCCTTTGACTCCGACGCCGACGCCGACGCGCCGGACCGGCCACTCTGGGGGGCGGCGGGTTCTGTATCGCCGGCGTCAGCGGAGGCGACCGACGGCCCGGAGAAGATTGCGACACCCACGCCGAGCGCGAACGCCAAGCCACCTACCCGACCTACAAAACGCGAAGCAGACATGACTTTTTCCCTTCAGAACCCGGCGACCTGAAGGCAGACTAACTGTGTTGCCGGAGCGCCTGCGGGTAATTGGGAAATGAGCAGCCAAACCCGAATGTGACGCGGCCGTCAGTCGCCGGTGAACTCCGGCCTGCGCTTCTCGAACATCGCCGCCATGCCCTCCTTGAGGTCGCGTGAGGGCAGAAACGCGGAGTTCCACGCGGCCACGTAGCGCAGGCTGGCCGCGACGTCGTCGACCCGCTGCTCGTCGAGGACGTCCTTGATGCCGCGCACGGTCAATGGGCTGTTCGCCGCGATCTCCGCGGCGGTGGCGTGTGCGGCCGCCAGGGCGGCCTCGGCATCGGGCAGCACCTCGTTGACGAGGCCGATCTTCTCCGCGCGGTCGGCGTCGATGTCCTTGCCGGTCAGCGCCAGCTCACGCAGGTGCCCATCGGAGAGGATGTAGGGCAGCCGAGCAAGACTGCCCACATCGGCGACGATCGCGAGCTTGACCTCACGCACCGAGAACCTCGCGTCGGCGCTCGCGTAGCGAATGTCGACCGCACTGATCAGGTCCACCCCGCCGCCGATGCACCAGCCGTGGACCGAGGCGATGGTGGGTGTGCGGCAGTCGGCCACCGCGGTGATCGATTGCTGCATGTTCTTGACGGTCGTGTGGAACGTCGTCCGCGGCCGTGCACTCACCTCACCACCGCCCATCGACGGCAGCGTGCCGCCCATGGCCATCAGGTCGAGTCCGAAACAGAAGTTGCGACCCGACCCGGTGAGCACGATGGCGCGGACCTCGGGGTCGGCGTCGAGTTCGGCGAAGAGCACCGGCATCTCGTCCCAGAACGCCGGGCCCATCGCATTGCCCTTGCCGGGTCCCAGCAGGGTCACCTGGGCGACATTGTCCTTGACCTCAACGGCGAGTGCTTCACGGCTGCTCATGAAGAAACAGGCTACGACGCGCACCTAGCCGGCGGCCAAACCACCCTCCGCAGCCCACTGACGCGCGAAGGCCAGGAACGTGTCGTTCTCGTCCCTCGCCCCGATGGTGACCCGGGCCCCGTCCTCGCCGTAGGGCCGCACCAACACTCGGGCCCCAGCCGCGGCGCGGGCGAACTCGGGAGTGCGCGCCGCCAGGGGAAGCCAGACGAAGTTGGCCTGCGAGGGCGGGAAGGTGTAGCCGAAGCCGGTCAGCTCGTCACTGACCCGTCGGCGCTCGGTGACCACCGCGTCGGTGCGGGCCAGCAGCTCATCGGCGGCTTGCAGCGAGGCGATCGCGGCGGCCTGCGAGATGGTGCTGGCGGTGAACGGCACATAGACCTTGCCCAGCGCGGTGATCACCTCCGGGTCACCGACCGCGTAGCCCACCCGCAGGCCCGCCAGCCCGTAGGCCTTCGAGAACGTGCGCAGCACAACGACATTGGGATACTGGCGGGCCAGCGCCAAACTGTCCGGCAGCAGATCATCGCGGATGTACTCGACATAGGCCTCGTCGATGCACACCAGCACATCAGAGGGCACCGCAGCCACGAAGCGCGCCAGCTCATCGGGGTCGACCACGGTGGAGGTGGGGTTGTTCGGGTTGCACACGAAGATCAACCGGGTGCGCTCGGTGATGGCCGCGGCCATCGCATCCAGATCGAAGGTGTGGTCGTGTAGCGGGACCTGCACCGGGACGGCACCGGCTACCCGCACCTGCAGTGGGTAGACCTCGAAGCTGCGCCAGCCGAAGATCACCTCGTCGCCGGCGGCGCAGGTGATCTGGATCAGCTGCTGGCACAGGCTTACCGATCCGCAGCCGACCGAGATGTGCTCCGGGCGCACGTCGCCCGCCGGGCTGAGGTGACGGGCCAGGTGCTCCTTGAGCTCGACGTGGCCGTTGTCCGGATAGCGGTTGATGGTGTCGGCGGCGGCCGCGATCGCGGCCCGCACGCTGGGCAGCGGGGGATGCACGGTCTCGTTGCTGGCCAGCTTGATCGCTCCCGGCACGGTCTTACCCGGGGTGTAGGCCGGCAGGTCGGCCAACTCCGGGCGCAGGCGGACGGTCACCCGATCAGTTTAGGTGCGCCCCCTTTCGGCGTGGTTTGGGCGTGCGCGGGGGCGGTATGTACTCTCTGCATCCGGCGGTTCGGGGCTCGTTTCGGCTCCGGTACGCTCATGGGGTTTGAGGAGGCGTGCCAGAGCGGCCGAATGGGACTCACTGCTAATGAGTTGTCCCCCTTACAGGGGACCGGAGGTTCAAATCCTCTCGCCTCCGCCGCGGCTGATAACCATGCAGCCACGAACAATTGAAGAACGGCGCCCGTAGCTCAACGGATAGAGCATCTGACTACGGATCAGAAGGTTGGGGGTTCGAATCCCTTCGGGCGCACTCATCCATCAGCGGCAGTGAGCGCATTTTTCCGGGGTTACGCGGGCATCGCTCTCTCACCACACCTAGGCGCAGGCGGGCGGGGCGGTCCACGTCACGCCCACAGGCATCACTCTCTAGGGTGAAACCTGCAGTGGCCCGGGAGCACCCACCGGTGCACGATCTCTGGACAGGAACCCTAGTGACCCGACAGTCCCGATTCGA
>JBFYOQ010000237.1:0-2922 GCA_041303735.1 Mycobacterium sp. | reverse complement strand
GTACACCACGGTCTCCGGGACGGTGGGGACGGTGGGAGCCGGCACCGGCCCGCCCGCAACCGACGGCGACCGACGAACCGGGCGTGCCGGTGCCGGCTCCCACCGTCCCCACCGTCCCGGAGACCGTGGTGTACAGCGTCACCGGCGAAGGCCGCGCCATCAACATCACCTACGTCGACACCGACAATGTGATGCAGACGGAGTTCAACGTGGCGCTGCCGTGGAGCAAGGAGGTCACGCTGGCCTCCCCGGCGAAGAACTCGGCGAGCGTGGCGGTGGTCAACGTCGGCCGGGACGTGACCTGCAGCGTGACGGTCAACGGCGCCCAGGTGCGTCAGCGCAGCGGCCGTGGCCTGACGATCTGCACCGGTATCGGCTAGTCCGGTACCCGGATCCGGAGCATCCCGGCAAGACCGGCGGCCAGCACCAGGCAGATGCCGGCCATTCCCGCCCGATCGGCGTTGAAGATGTCCACGAACGTGAAGAACAGCCACGGCGCGAGGAACGCCGCGGCGCGGCCGGTGGTCGTGTAGAGACCGAACGCCACCCCCTCCTTACCCTCACCGGTCATCCGAAGGAGCAGCGTGCGCGCCGCCGACTGGGTGGGTCCGACGAACAGGCACAGCAGCAGCCCGCAGATCCAGAACGCGACCGCGCCGGATAGCGCGAGCAGTGTCATTCCGGCGGCGATCATCGCGGCCAGCGATCCGACGATCACCGGCTTGGGGCCGATGCGGTCATCAAGCCTGCCGCCGACGACCGCGCCGAGGGCCGCCACCGTCGAGGCCACCACCCCGAAGATCAGCACGCTGCCCGGCGACAGTCCGTACACGCTGACACCCAGGACCGCCCCGAACGCGAAGACGCCCGCCAGTCCGTCCCGGAACACCGCGCTGACGATCAGGAAGTAGACGAAGTTGCGATCACGGCTCCACTCGGCACGCAGATCGGACCACATCTGGCGGTAGCCGGCCAGCACACCGCCGGGGTCTGCGGCGGTGTCGGACACACCGCTGGGGTGGGCGGCGGTGTCGGACACACCGCTGCGGTGTGCTGTCAGCAGTAGGGGCAGGGCGAACACGATCAGCCAGCAGGCCGTCACGATCATGGCCGCGCGGACGTTGACTCCGTCGAGCACCGGCAACCGCAGTAGCCCCCGGTAAGGGCCGTCACCACTGACGAACCCGACGTAGACACCCAACAGCAGCACGACGCTTCCGGCATACCCCGCCGCCCAGCCAAGACCGGAGATCCGCCCCGCGGTGGCAGGGGTGGACAGCTGCCGCAGCATCGCGTTGTACGGCACGCCGGCGAGGTCGCTGCACGCCGCCGTCAGTGCCAGCAACACCAGCCCGGGGAAGAGGTAGCGCGGATCGTCGCCGATGAAGCTCATGGCGGCGGTGAACACCGCGGCCAGAGCGGTCAGGGCTGTCAGCACCACCCGACGGCGGTGCGGCGCCGCGACCAACACCCCGGTCAGTGGCGCGAGAAGTGCGACGAACACCGCGGAGACGGTCAGCGCCCGGCCCAGCCAACTCGCCGGCGAGGTGCCGCCCGGCAGTCCGTCGCCGACGGTTCCGGTGAGGTAGACCGAGAACACGAACGTCACCACGATGGCGTTGAGACCGGTGGCGCCGCAGTCCCAGAGAGCCCAGGTGATGACCCTGGGCCTGATCATGCGCGCCACCCTATCCCTACGATTACCGCATGCCAGTTCCCGCGCCCTCCCCGGACAGTCGAGCCGTCGTTACCGGTGCCTCTCAGGGCATCGGCGAGGCACTGGCCACCGAGTTGGCCGCCCGCGGCCACAGCCTGATCATCACCGCGCGGCGCGAGGAGGTGCTGGCCGGCCTGGCGGCACGGCTGGCCGATCGGTACGGGGTGATCGTCGAGGTTCGCGCGGTTGATCTGGCCGACCCCGGCCAGCGCGCGGGTCTGGCCGACGAACTGTCCCGGCGCAACATCTCCATCCTGTGCGCCAACGCGGGTACCGCGACGTTCGGTCCGGTGGCCGCACTCGACCCCGCGGCGGAGCGGGATCAGGTTCAACTCAATGTGCTCGGTGTGCACGATCTGGTGCTGGCGGTGCTGCCCGGCATGCTGACACGCCGAGCGGGAGGAATTCTGATCTCCGGGTCGGCGGCGGGCAACTCACCGATCCCCAACAACGCGACCTACGCCGCCAGCAAGGCGTTCGCCAACACGTTCAGCGAATCGCTGCGAGGGGAGTTGCGTGACAGCGGAATTCACGTCACCCTGCTGGCCCCCGGACCGGTGCGCGCGGCGGCGCCCGATCCCGATGAGGCATCGTTGGTGGACAGGCTGATCCCGGACTTCCTGTGGATCTCGGTCGAACACACCGCGCAACTGTCGCTGGATGGGTTGGAGCGCAACAAGATGCGGGTCGTGCCCGGCCTGACATCCAAGGCCATGTCGGTGGCCAGCGGCTACGCCCCGCGGGCGATCGTGACGCCGATCGTGGGCGCGGTGTACCGCAAACTCGGCGGCGACTGACCCCTACCGTCTGCGGCGCTTGGCTGTGCCGAAAATGCTGCGGGTGACCTCGCGGCCGATCACCGTACCCGCCGATCGCAGGGCGTTCTTGAACGCTGGGTTGTCCATCATCTTCTCCAGCATGCCGGGTTCGGCCTTCTCGACCGGCGCCGGCATCGGGGGCAGATCTATGCCGGTGGGCAGGATCGGCGGCAGGTCCACCGACTCCCCGTCTGCGCCGCCTACGGTTTCGGTTGGCAGCGCCATCTTCGCGGCCAGCATCTCGTAGGCCGACTCGCGGTCCACCGTCGGTCCGTATGTCAGGAACAGCGGACTGGCCTGCGCGGCCGCCTTGATGTAGTCCGGCCCGATGGTATCCATCAGCGAACGCGGCGAACGCAGCCGCGTCCACGCCACCGGGGTGGGTGC
>JBFYOQ010000236.1:0-7967 GCA_041303735.1 Mycobacterium sp. | reverse complement strand
TCGACGAGCAACTTCACCGCTGACAGCGCGCTGCCACTGCGGACGAACGTGGGAAAAGCCATATGCGCCGCGATGAACGCCTCGAGCACCAGGTCGTGGCGGGCACGGAGATGCGCGCGCTCATGATGCAGAATCGCCGCCAGTTCCGGTTCGGTCAGCACCGTGAGCGCACCCTCGCTGACAACGACACGGCTGCGCATGCCGGGAAGGCAGTAGGCCATCGGCTCGGGCACGCGGAGTACCCGGACGTCGTCGTGCCGGCAAGCCCCCACCAGGTCGACCACCATCCGGTGGCGAGCCCGGCGCCGCCGCGTCCCGATGGCCACCGCCACGACCGCCACAACCAGACGGGCACCGATCAGCAGGGTCCCCGCGAAAACGGTGACGCCCGCGAGCCACAGCGGCCAGCCCAGTGCGGAGACCCCGCGCTTCAGCAGCAGCGCGACGATGGACAGTCCGACGCTGAATGCCGACAGCACGGCGGCGAGTGCGACGGCCTGCCACAGCACCACTGCGGCACGAGGGGCGCGAAGCGGCCACGAGGCCCTGGCCAGCAGCGCCGGTACAGGACCGGTCAGCGCGAGGGCGAGGACGGCGAATGCCAGGGCGGACACGCCTGACAGTCTTCCTCAGTCGGGGGTAGGACCGCCAGCGGATCAGCTGGAACGGTCTCTGGCGTCCAACTCGGCGAGCGCGCGACGAAGGGCGTCGGTCTCGTCGGCGCCCACCCGCTCGACGAAGTGCATCAGCGCAGCCTGCCGCCCGCCGGGACCGGCGGCTTCATCGAGGGCGTCGACCATCAATCCGGCCACCAGCTCGTCGCGGCCGTTAACGGGTGCGTACCGGTGGGCGCGGTCGTCGCGGATCTGGGCCACCAGACCCTTGCGGGCCAACCGCTGCAGCACGGTCATCACGGTGGTGTACGCCAGTTCGCGCTGGGTGCATAGCGCATCGTGAACCTGCCGCACGGTCTGCGGCCCACCGGTGTCCCACAGGTGGTCCATCACGGCCCGCTCGAGGTCCCCGAGCCGGTTCACCCTCGCCATATTCCGCCCATCTGTCCGATCTGACGATACTCCGTTTACTACCGCGCGTCGTACCCACCGCCGGGGCGTTTCCACCACGGCTGGCCCACCGATAGCCCACCGGTAGCCGCGACGAGTTCGGTGGCCGCCGAAAGAGCAGATCAGACCCCAGCCCCGGCGCGCCTGGACCGGCCGTGTACACCTGGAAGGCGTGCTACCCAGCGACCTGCCGCCGGCGCCCTTCGACAATGAGATCGGGCTGCGCTACACCGAGCTGTCCGCCGACGGCGTCGCGGCGCAGCTGACCGTCACCGGATCCCTGCATCAGCCGATGGGCATCGTGCACGGCGGCGTGTGGTGCACGATGGTGGAATCGATGGCCAGTGTGTCGGCGTTCCTGTGGCTGTCCGCCAACGGCGGCGGAAACGTGGTCGGCGTGAACAACAGCACCGATTTCCTGCGAGCGATCACCGACGGCACCGCCTACGGACGCTCCGAGCCGATCCACCGCGGCCGGCTCCAACAGCTGTGGCTGGTCACCATCCTCGATGAGACACAGCGGCTGATCGCCCGCGGCCAGGTCCGGCTACAGAACCTGGCTGAGCGCTCCTGACCGCCCCGCTAGGGGCGACCGGCCAGCCGCAGCACCAGCCGCGCGCCGCCGAGTGGGCTGGTTTCCAAAGCTGCTGTGCCGCCGTGTAATTCGGCCTGCTGAGCAACCAGTGCCAAGCCGAGCCCGGAACCGGATCGCGATGCCGTGGAGCCACGGGCGAACCGTTCGAAGACATCGGCCCGTTCGTGCTCGGGTACCCCGCTGCCGTTATCGTCGACTGTGACCCGTACGCCGTCGGACGCACTGGCCACAGCCAGCCGGATCTCGGTGGCACCACCGTGTTTGACTGCGTTGGCGATGGCATTGTCGACCACCAGGCGCAGTCCGACCGGCAGTCCCACCATCAGCACAGCGGGCGAAGGCACCAGCGACACCGCAAGCTCGGGATAGGTGCGTTCGGCATCGTGGGCGGCGCGGTCGAGCAGTTCGGTCATATCGAACGGCACGAAATCGTCAGCGGTGGTCAGCTCGCCCTGGGCCAGGCGCTCCAGCGCCGTCAGCGTCGCCTCGATGCGGCTCTGCGTGCGCACGGTATCGCCGATGACCTCCTTGCGCTGTTCGTCGCCCAGTTCCAGGGTGGACAGCACCTCGAGGTTGGTCCGCATCGCGGTCAGCGGGGTCCGTAGTTCATGGGAGGCCACGGCGGCGAAATCGCGAGCGGCCTCCAGCGCCGCCTTGGTGCGAGCCTGTTCATCCCCGATGCGCGCGAGCATGCCCTCGACCGCCTCGCCGATCTCCACCGCCTCGCTCACGCCGCGGACCTGGACCTCCTCCGGCTTGGACTGGGCGTTGATCGCGCGGGCCTGCTGGGCGAGAAGGCGGAACGGGTCGATCATGATCAGCGAGAAGAACCAGCCGACCACCACGGTGCCGATAATGACCCCGCTGCAGATCAGCAGGACCCGCCAGTGCAGTTCGGCGATCCGGCGCTGGGTCTCGGCCAACGGCGCGCCCAGCGCGATCGACGCTCCGCCCACGGTGAACGTCCGCACCCGGTACTCCACCCCGCCGATCGTGGTGTTGGCGTAGCCGTCGGCCAGTTCGGGCAACACCACGCCGCTGGGAACCGACATCTCCAACGCGCCGACCCGGACGGTTCGAACCAGATTGCCGTCCGGGCTCGGGGATGCCGGGCCCGGGGGACTCGACAGCAGGGTGCTGAAATCGCCGAGGCTGCTCACCGAGTCCAGCCGGCGATCGAGTTGGCTGTACTGGTCGTTGGTGACGCCCACCCAGACCCACGTGCCGAGGGTGAGAACGAGCACCACCACCGCGAAGGCGGCCACGATCACGATGGTGCGCAGCGACAGCATCCGGGTCGGCAACCGCTGCAGAAGGCGGTAGACCAACTCGTCGGGTTTCACCATCCCAGCCGTCCGGCCCGCATCACGGTCGAGGGGCCATGACCGCTGCGGCCGGACCGAGCGCAGATCGCGGTGCGATGGCCATCAGATCCCCTCGTGTGCCGCCGGCGGTCGACTTCCATGCTAGCGGTCAGGCCGTGGCTTTCTCGGCGTCCTCGACGGTGGCCGCGATCTCCTCAAGCTGTTCGATCCGGGTACGCGCGTAGGCCTGCTGCTCGGTGATGGTCAGCTGGCCGCGCTGGCTGCCGATGAAGGTCCCGACCCACGACAGGGCCGTGGTCAGCCTGGCACGGAACCCCACCAGGTAGATGAGGTGCAGGAACAACCAGGCCAGCCAGGCGATGAAACCGCCGAACTCCAGCGGACCCACCTGGGCGACCGCCGAGAAGCGCGACACGGTGGCCATCGATCCCTTGTCGAAGTACTGGAACGGCGGTCGGACCGTAGGGTCGGCGCCACGCAGTTCGGCCTTGATCAGCTTGGCGGCGTACCGCGCGCCCTGGATCGCGCCCTGGGCCTGGCCGGGCACGCCCTCGATGGCGGCCATGTCACCGACGATGAAAACGTTCGGGTGACCGGGCACGGTCAGGTCGGGAAGCACCTTCACCCGGCCGGAGCGGTCGGTCTCGGCGCCGGACTGCTCGGCGATGATCGAGCCGAGTGGGCTCGCGGATACACCGGCCGACCACACCTTCGTCGCGCACTCGATGCGCTCGACGTTGCCGTCGGCGTGTTTGACCGTGATGCCGTTGCGGTCCACGTCGGTCACCATGGCTTCCAACTGGATCTCCACGCCGAGTTTCTCGAGGCGAGCCGCGGCCTTGCGGCCGAGTTTCTCGCCCATCGGCGGCAGCACGGCAGACGCCGCGTCGAGCAGGATCACCCGGGCCCTGGTCGAGTCGATATGCCGGAACGCGCCCTTGAGGGTGTGGTCGGCGAGTTCGGCGATCTGGCCGGCCATCTCCACACCGGTCGGGCCGGCGCCGACGACCACGAAGGTCAGCAGCTTCGCCCGGCGTTCCGGGTCACTGGAGCGCTCCGCCTGTTCGAAGGCTCCCAGGATGCGGCCGCGCAACTCCAGGGCGTCGTCAATGGTCTTCATCCCGGGCGCCCACTCGGCGAAGTGGTCGTTGCCGAAGTAGGACTGGCCCGCGCCCGCGGCGACGATGAGGCTGTCATACGGGGTGCGGTAGGTGTGGCCGAGCAGCAGCGAATCCACCGTCTTGTTGACCAGGTCGACTCCGGTGACCTCGCCGAGCAGAACCTGGCAGTTCTTCTGGTTACGCAGGATCACCCGCGTGGGCGGGGCGATCTCTCCCTCGGAGATGATCCCGGTGGCCACCTGGTAGAGCAGTGGCTGGAAGAGGTGGTGGGTGGTCTTGGCGATCAGCTTGATGTCGACATCGGCCCGCTTGAGTTTCTGGGCGGCATTGAGACCGCCGAAACCGGAACCGATGATGACGACCCTGTGCTTGTCCGACGGGGTCGCGCCGGGGTGGGTCATCTTCGCTCCTCGTGTTTCTACCGCAGGGCTATCGGGTCCGTCGCTGTCTGATCCATCTCAGGGCTGTATAGCCGGTTCTACGGTAGCTGTCCCCGGGCTGTGTGTCGCCGCGCGGGGTCAACCCACGACCGGCCTCAGAGCCTCACCCACGGCGGCGATGGAGCCCGGCACGTAACCGGGCAGATTCACGATCACACCGTCGATGCCGACGTCGACCACGTTGGTCGCCACCGCCTCGGCGATCCGGTCCGGGCGCCCGACCACCATCCGGCCCCGCATGGCATCGGGCACCATCGCGTCGGTGAACTTCGGGTCGGGCACGGCGGTGAGAAGCACGCTGGTCTCCAGCGTGGCCGGATCGCGGTCGACCTCCTCGCACCGGCGGGCCAGCGCGGCGACCTTTCCCGGTAACTCCTCGAACGCGGCGATGATGTTGAGGTGGTCGAAGTGGCGGGCCGCCAGGCCGAACGTCTTCTTCTCCCCGCTGCCGCCGATCATCAGCGGGATGTGGTCGCGAAAACGCGGCTCGGCCATCGCCTGCTCGGTGCGGTAGTACTCACCGGAGAAGCTGACCCGGTCGCCGGCGATCATCGGTAGCAGGATCGCCAGCGCCTCATCGAGTTTGGCGAACCGCTCGGTGAACGTGCCGAACTCGTAACCGAGCTGGGTGTGCTCCAGTTCGAACCACCCGGTCCCGATACCGAGCACCGCCCTGCCCTGACTGATCACGTCGAGGGTGGTGATGATCTTGGCCAGCAGCGTGGGATTTCGGTAGGTGTTGCCGGTGACAAGGGTGCCCAGCAGGACGTTCTCAGTCGCGGTGGCCAGGGCGCCCAGCGCGGTGTACGCCTCCAGCATCGGCTGGCCCGGGTCCCCGAGCATGGGCAGTTGATAGAAGTGATCCATCACGAACACGGCGTCGAATCCGGCTTCCTGTGCCTCGCGCGCCTGTGCGATCACGGTGGGGAACAATTCCGCGACCGGTGTGCCGTAGGAGAAGTTCGGGATCTGCAGCGCCAGTCTGATCGTCACCCGCCGACACTAACGCCTCATCACCGGACCCTAGGCTCAGTCGTTATGCGATCCGGCACCACGGTGGGCCCGGTGGCGGCGTCCCTGCCGCGCTGGGTTTTTCTGCCTGCCGCCGCCGCCGCGGTCTTCGTCGTTCTGCCACTGGTGGCGATGGCGGCCGAGGTGGACTGGTCGCGGTTCGGATCCCTGATCACCAGTCCGGCATCGGTCTCGGCCCTGCTGCTGAGTCTGCGCACTGCGGCACTGAGCACGCTGCTGTGCGTGGTGTTCGGTACGCCACTGGCTCTGGTGCTGGCGCGCCGCCGCGGCCGGCGGTTCCGGGCGCTGCGCGCGCTCATCCTGCTGCCGTTGGTGCTCCCGCCGGTCGTCGGGGGACTGGCGCTGCTTTACGCCTTCGGCCGATTGGGACTGGCGGGGCAGTATCTGGAGGCCGCCGGCATCCGGATCGCCTTCACCACCACCGCGGTGGTGCTGGCTCAGACCTTCGTGTCGCTGCCGTTTCTGGTGATCGCTCTCGAGGGCGCCGCCCGCACCGCCGGGGCCGGTTACGACGGGGTGGCCGCGACGCTGGGAGCCAGACCGTCGACGGTGTGGTGGACGGTGACGCTGCCGCTCATCGGACCCGGCCTGGTCTCCGGGGCGGTTCTGGCCTTCGCCCGGGCGCTGGGCGAATTCGGGGCGACCCTGACCTTCGCCGGCTCCCGTCAGGGCGTCACGCGCACCCTGCCATTGGAGATCTATCTGCAACGAGAGGGCGACCCGCAGGCCGCGGTGGCGCTGTCGATGCTGCTGATCGGAGTCGCCGTGATCGTGGTGCTCGGCCTGGGATCGCGCAGGTTGACCGGGTGGACCGCGGGTGGGTGAGCTGACGGTCTCGGCCCGTATCGAACCGGGGCGCCTCGCCGCCTCGGCCCGGATCGATGTCGCCTTCACGGTGGCCGCCGGTGAGGTGCTCGCCGTGGTAGGCCCCAACGGTGCGGGCAAATCCACCGCGGCAGCTGTGGTCGCGGGACTGCGTATTGCCGATGAGGCGGTGGTGCGGGTCGGGGACCGGACACTCACCGACACCTCGCGGCAGATCAACGTGGCGGTCTGCGACCGCCGGGTGGGGCTGCTGGCACAGGATCCGATGCTGTTTCCGCATATGAGCGTGCTGGGCAACGTCTGCTTCGCGGCCCGTCGCCAGGCCGGCCGGCGCGGGGCCCGCACCGCGGCGTGGGAGTGGCTCGACAGGGTCGGCGCAACCGATCTCGCCCCCCGTAAGCCGGCTGAGCTGTCCGGCGGCGAGGCGCAGCGGGTGGCGCTGGCCCGGGCGTTGGCCGCCGAGCCGGAGGTGCTGGTGCTCGACGAGCCGCTGACCGGCCTGGACGTGGCCGGCGCGGCGGCGGTGCGGGTGGCGCTGCGCGACGTGCTCGCCGCGCACACCCGGCCGACCATCCTGATCACCCACGATCTGCCCGATGTGCTGGCGCTGGCGGACCGCGTGTTGGTGATGCAGGACGGTGCCGTCGCCGAGACCGGGCGCGTGACTGAGGTGCTGAGCGCCCCGCGCAGCCGCTTCGGTGCACGCTTCGCCGGCCTCAACATGGTGCGGGGAGTACTCGGCGGACCGGCCGTTGTGCACACAACCGACGGGCAGGACTGGCACGGTGTGGCCGCCGAGCCGCTGACCGTGGGCCAGGACGCTGTAGCGGTGTTCTCCCCGGCTGCGGTGGCGGTGTACCGGCGACCGCCTCGGGGCAGCCCGCGCAATCTGGTGTGCGGACACGTCGCCGCGCTCGAGGCGAGTGGAACGGCGATCCGGGTCCGGCTCGCCGAGCATCCGGGCGCATCACCGGCCCTGGCCGCAGATATCACCGCCGAGGCGTTGGCCGAGTTGCGGTTAGGTCCCGGTGAGCAGGTCTGGTTCTCGGTGAAGACGCAGGCCGTGACGCTGTATCCAGGGGGCCGGACCCGCACGTGACGCTGCTCGGCCGGGGTCCGACACGGTAGACCCCGACACTTGCGTCACGGCCGTAACACGGTAGGTTCGTCGCCATGACTGAGCCGGACCCGACCTCCCGACGCGCGGGCCTGTTGAGGGCGCTCGCCGTCACCGCGGTGGCCGGTGCCAGCGTCGTTACGATCGCGCTGCCCTACACCGCGCTGGCCGAGCCGGTGCCGCCGACGACCACAGCCGCGCCGGCCCCACCGGCAGCGCCGGCACCCCCGGCCGATCCCAACGCCGCAGCGAACCCGGCCAACCCGGCGCCGCCGCCGCCCCCGGCGGACCCGAACGCGCCGCCGCCGCCTCCGCCGCCCGCTGCGGTGGACCCCCTCGCGCCGCCTCCGCCACCCGCTCCGGCAGATCCCAACGCACCGGCTCCCGCCCCTGAGGTGGAGCCGGGTCGGGTCACCAACGCCGCCGGCGGATTCAGCTACCTGGTACC
>JBFYOQ010000235.1:0-2600 GCA_041303735.1 Mycobacterium sp. | reverse complement strand
TCGACCCCGATCAGCAGCGGGTCGCCGCGGTGGCCGGTGCGGTAGCTGGCGAACTCCGCGCCGGGGTGACGGCGGTGCACGTGCTCGGCCAGGGTGTCGGCGGCCGCGGGTTCGGCTTCCGCGCCCAGCAGCACGGTGACCAGTTCGCCCCCGGAACCCAGCAGGAGGTCGATCAGTCGTGCGGCGGCCGCGGCGGCGTTCTCGGCGACCACCAGCACCTCTTCGCCGGCCAACCCCAGTCCGTCTCCCGGCTTGCAGGTGCCGGCCCAGGTGAGCGCGGTCTCGGTGGCGACCCGTACCGACCCGTGCCGCGACCCCGCGGCGGCGCGGGCCATCGCGTAGCCGTCGTCGACCGCGGCGCGGGCGGTGTCGTGCACCGCCAATGCCGCCAGTCCGGCCACCATCGACCCGGCCGGCAGCGGGACGACGTCGATACCCCAGCCGATTCCGGCGGTGCACCCGGCGACCAGATCCTCGGCGGAGACGTACCCGTTGGGCAGCACCATCACCTGCGCGGCCCCGGTGTCCACCACCCCGCGCAGAAGTTCGGTCGCACTGACACCGTTGGCCGGATCCACCAGATCGGCGTCCGGTCGCAACACGACGGCACCTTCGGAGCGAAACAGCGTTTCGGCGCCGTCGCCGTCGACGACGGCCAGCACCGCACGCTCCCGACTCCAGCCGCCCGGGGCCACCCGGCCAGTCGCCAGGCCGGCGATGCGGATCCGGCTTACCTCGCCGTGCGCCAGGCCGGCTTCGATCGCGGCGCCGGCGTCGTCGGTGTGCACGTGCACGGAGTGCCGGCCCTCGGCGGCCGCGGCCAGTGCCACCGAGTCACCGATCGCGCTCAACGCGGTGCGCAGCCGTTCCAGTGCATCCGGGTCGGCGCCGCCGAGGGAGAACATCACCTCGAACTCCGGTCCGGCGGCGGCATCAGCGGGGTCGGCGGTCTCGACGTGGGCCGGCGGATAGGCGCGTCGCGCCGGTGCGGCGCCCGCGACGGTGTGGGTGAGCGCGTCGAGCAGAACCAGCAGCCCGCGGCCGCCGGCGTCGACCACGCCCGCATCCGCCAGCACCGCAAGCTGGGTTGGGGTGGCTTCGAGTGCGTCGGCGGCGGCGTCGGCGGCACAGGCCAGCCCCCGGCTCAGGGGGTGGCCCTCGGCGGCGGCGTGTTCGGCCGCCTCGGCGGTGGCCTGCAGGACCGACACCACGGTGCCGGCCACCAACTCGCCGCCCATCGCGGCCACCACCCGCGCCACCGCGTGGCGCAGCGCTGCGCCGAACAGACCGGGGCCGATATCGGCCAGGTCGGTGTCGGCAGCGGCCTCGGCGGTGACGTCGGCGAGCGCACCCAAAATCTGCGACAGGATCACCCCGGAGTTACCCCGGGCGCCGTGCGCGGCACCGGTGGACAGCGCGGCGGCGGTGCGGGCGACGTCGCCGCGGCCCGCTGATGCGGCCTCGGCCAGCGCGGCACGCATGGTGAACAGCATGTTGGTGCCGGTGTCGGCGTCGGCCACCGGGAAGACGTTGAGCCGGTTGATCTCGTCGGCGTGGGTAATCAGCGCCGCCACGGCCGCATCAGCCCAGTCCAGCAGCGCTGAGGCGTCCAGCCGCCGGTCCGGCATCGGCCACCTCCTCATCACCCGCGTAGTCGGCGTCAGCCTAGCCAGGGGGGACGACGTACCGCCGTCACCGCGCTGACCAGCGCACCAGCGATCTCCGCGCGGCCGCCGCACGGGTCCGGTGGCAGCCTTTTGGTCTACGGTTGCGGCGACGGTATCCTTGCCGAGGCCACCCGCAGAATGCGGTCGACTGGCCACAGATCAGATTTGAGGAGTGACGACCATGGCTGCCGTGTGCGATGTCTGCGGGAAAGGTCCCGGGTTCGGCAAGTCGGTGTCGCATTCGCACCGCCGGACGAACCGGCGCTGGAACCCCAACATCCAGACCGTCCGCGCGGTGGCCCGCCCGGGCGGCAACAAGCAGCGGGTCAACGCCTGCACCTCCTGCCTGAAGGCCGGCAAGGTCAGCCGCGGCTGATCGCGGCAATCCGCAGAAGCCGCGGCTGATCGCGGTCAGGACAGCGGCCTCACGGCAACTTCCAGTCGATCGGCTCGGCACCCATCTGAATCAGTAGTTCGTTGGCGCGGCTGAACGGTCGCGACCCGAAGAATCCCCGGCTTGCCGACAGCGGCGACGGATGCGCGGACTCGATGGTCGCAGCGTGGCCGAGCATCGGTTTCAGGGTCGCGGCGTCTCGGCCCCACAGGATCGCCACCAACGGGCGCTGTCGCGCCACCAACGCGCGGATGGCACACTCGGTCACCGCCTCCCAGCCCTTACCCCGGTGCGACGCCGGTGCTCCGGGCGCCACGGTGAGAACACGGTTGAGCAGCATCACCCCGCGCTGCGCCCACGGCGTCAGGTCGCCGTTGGCCGGTCGCGGGTAACCCAGGTCGGCGGCGTACTCGGTGACGATGTTGGCCAGGCTGCGCGGCAGCGGTGAGACATCGGGCGCCACCGAGAAACTCAGGCCCACCGGGTGACCGGCTGTCGGGTACGGGTCCTGACCGACGATGAGCACCCGCACCTGATCG
>JBFYOQ010000234.1:0-2889 GCA_041303735.1 Mycobacterium sp. | reverse complement strand
CTCGGTGAACTTCGCGATCAAGCGCGGTGAGATCCTCGGGCTGATCGGCCCCAACGGCGCCGGTAAGACCACGTGCTTCAATGCCATCACCGGGGTGTACCGGCCCACCTCCGGCGCGGTGGTGTTCGACGGCGAACCACTGGGCCGGCTCAAACGCCACCAGATCACCCGGCTGGGCATCGCGCGCACCTTCCAGAACATCCGGCTGTGGGGGGAGATGACCGCGCTGGAGAACGTCGTCGTCGGCACCGACGCCCGGCACCGGACCTCGGTGCCCGGGGCGCTGGTGCGCTCGACCCGTCACCGCCGGGAGGAGCGCAGTTCCATCGAGAAGGCCGCCGCGCTGCTGGATTTTGTCGGCATCGCCCACCGCGGCGAAGAGAAGGCCAAGAACCTGCCCTACGGGGATCAGCGGCGCCTGGAGATCGCCCGGGCGCTGGCCACCGAGCCCAAGCTGCTGTGTCTCGACGAACCCGCCGCCGGATTCAACCCGAGCGAGAAGGCGGCGCTCATCGAGCTCATCCGTGCCATCCGCGACGACGGCTACACCGTGCTGCTGATCGAACACGACATGCGCTTGGTGATGGGAGTCACCGATCGGATCGTGGTGCTGGAGTTCGGCCGCAAGATCGCCGATGGACTGCCCGCGCAGATCCGCGATGACCCGGCCGTGATAGCCGCCTACCTGGGGGTATCCGATGACGAACTCTGATCAGCCGACACTGCTGGAGGTTCGTGACGCCGTGGTGCACTACGGCAGAATCGAAGCGCTGCATGGTGTTTCACTCGCGGTGCGCGATGGTGAGTTGGTGACGCTACTCGGCGCCAATGGCGCGGGCAAGACCACACTGATGCGGGCGATCTCCGGCCTGCGGCCGCTGTCGCAGGGGTCGGTGTGGTTCGACGGCCGCGACATCACCCGGGTCAAAGCCCACCAGCGGGCGATCGACGGGCTGGTGCAAGCGCCGGAGGGTCGGGGGGTGTTTCCCGGGATGACGGTCATTGAGAATCTCGAGATGGGTTGCTACGGCCGCAAGTTCAACTCCAAAGCCGCGCATGACGAGCGACTGGACTGGGTGCTAGAGACTTTCCCGAGGCTGGCCGAGCGGCGAAAGCAGTTCGGCGGCACGCTCTCCGGCGGAGAGCAGCAGATGTTGGCCATCGGGCGCGCACTGATGGCCCGCCCGCGTGTGCTGCTCCTTGATGAGCCGTCAATGGGACTTGCCCCCATGATCATCTCTCAGATCTTCGGGATCATCGCCGACATCAACGCCACGGGCACCACCGTTCTGCTGGTGGAACAGAACGCGCAGCAGGCGCTGAGCCGCTCGGACCGGGCCTACATCCTGGAGACCGGCAGCGTCACCCGCACTGGGCCTGCGCGGGAACTGCTGGCCGACGACAGTGTCCGGGCGGCCTATCTGGGAGTGGTGTAGACGGCTGTCGGCCCGGCAAATGACGCACCGGTCGATTTGTTACCGTTCCGCGCCCCGCCGTCCATCTACAGGCGTGAGACTGTAAATCCCCATGCAGACGCACAACTTCGTCTCCTACGAAGAGTTTGGACGCCGGTTCTTCGAGGAAGCGGTGACTGAGGAGCGCGTCGCCGCGGCCTTCGCCGAGATCGCCGGCGAGGAGTTTCAGATGGGCCCGATGGCACAGGGGCCGGGCGGTCTTGCCAAGGTCACCGCAAAAGTGCAGATCCAGCAGCCGCACGTCCGGCGCAACCTCGGCGAGACCATCACCTTCTCCATCCGCATACCGCTGATCATCGAACTGATCGTCGATCTCTGGTTGGACAAGCAGCGGTTCATCGTCGACGGCGATATCGCGCTGCGGGCCACCGCGCGCGCGGCCGAGCCGCTGCTGATCGTCATCGACGTCGCCAAACCCAGACCGTCCGACATCGCCGTGCACGTCACGTCGAAATCCATCCGGGGCGAGATCCTGCGCATCATCGCCGGGGTCGACGCAGAAATACGCCGCTTCGTCGCCGCTTATGTCGCCGAGGAGATCGACAGCCCAGCCTCCCAGCAGGCCAAGCTCATTGACGTCGCCACGCTGGTGGCCGGCACCTGGGATCCCGGCTAGGGCTCACAGTTCCAGGGTGAGGCGCTCACCGGCCGGCGCGCGGGAGACGCAGGTGAGCATGATTCCCGCATTGCGCTCGGCGTCAGTCAACAGTGCATCGCGGTGCTCGACGGCACCGTCGAGCACTCGGGTGCGACAGGTGCCGCAGAAACCCTGCCGGCACGAGTACGGCGGATCGACACCGACGCGCTGCAGTGCTGCGAGCAACGTCTCGTCGGTACCGACGTCGGCGTGTGCCCCCGATGAGGTCGTCACGGTGAAGGCGGCGCCGTCGATCACGGGGGCCGCGGCGAAACGTTCGAAATGTAACTGCACGTCGTCGCGACCGATTAGCCGATCCCGAACGCAACTGAGCAGAGGTGCCGGGCCGCACGCGTACACCGTTGTGCCCGAACGACATTGCCCGAGTAAATCATCTGCGGTCGGCACCCCATCGACGTCATCGGTGCGGATGTTCACCCGCCGGCCGAATCGACGGACATCATCGAGGAATGGAATGCTCTCGAGACTGCGGCCGGTGTAGATCATGGACCATTCCACGCCGAGCCGCTCGGCCAGACCCAGCATCGGCAGAATGGGGGTGATGCCGATACCTCCGGCGATGAATCGCAGCCGCTGCGCTGGTGAGCCGTAGCCGGGGACGCTGAGCGGAAAGGCGTTGCGCGGGCCGCTGGTCATGACGGCAGTCCCGATTGTGATGTTGTCGTGAACCTCGACCGAACCGCCGCCGCCGCCGGGAATGCGGCGCACCGCGATCCGGTAAGAGTCGCGAAGACCGGGTTCGCCGCATAGTGAGTA
>JBFYOQ010000233.1:0-4537 GCA_041303735.1 Mycobacterium sp. | reverse complement strand
GCCTCAGGCTCAACGTCGGGCTCAACGTCGGGCTCGGGCTCAGGCTCGACGTCGGGCTCGGGCTCAACGTCGGGCTCAACGTCGGGCTCGAAGGCCTCCGCTTCGGGTTCGAGCTCCGCTTCCGGTTCTGCGTCCGGCTCAGCCTCGACTCCCGGTTCGGTGTCGGTCTCGACGGCCCCATCTGCCGCGGACTCGTACCGCACCACGGTCTCTGTCTCGGCGTCCGGCGACTCCGCGTACACGACGACCGGTCCGGAGTCGGCGATCGCCTCGACGAGCTCGGTCTCCAGTTCTGCCTCGGCCGCCATCTCCTCGGCCGCGACGGCGTCGACGAAGTCCGACTGGTCGTCGCCGGTGGCGTGCGCATCCTCGGATTCGTGCTCGCCGGCCACGGTGGCGGCGGCCACGATGCCGCTGCCCTTGGCGACGGCCACCAATTCCTCGACGAACTCGTCGACGCGCGATTCGTCCTCCGGCCCATGGGACTGGGTGCCGCGCAGTGTTGCGGGGTCCTCTCGGCCCTTCGGGGCCAGCAGCATGTACACCACCGCACCGATGAATACGAAGGTCGCGGTGAACACGTTGATCCGGATGCCGGCGATCTCGGTGGCGGTGTCGTCGCGGAGCAGTTCCACCCAGAACCGCCCGACGCAGTAGGCCGCCACGTATAACGCGAACAGCCGGCCGTGGCCGATCCGATAGCGGCGGTCCACCCAGATCAGCAGGACGAACACGGCGAGATTCCAGAGCAGTTCGTAGAGGAACGTCGGGTGGACGACGGCGGCGACCTGTCCGGTTGAGATGCCGTCGAGCGAGTGCACGTCCACCATCCCGGACGGATCTCGCCGATAGAAGATCTCCATGCCCCACGGCACTGTGGTCTCGCGGCCGTACAACTCCTGGTTGAAGTAGTTGCCCAACCGGCCGATAGCCTGTGCCAGCACGATGCCGGGCGCGACCGCGTCGCCGAAGGCGGGCAGCGGAATTCCCCGTCGACGACAGGCGATCCAGGCGCCGACCCCGCCGAATGCCACCGCACCCCAGATGCCCAGGCCGCCTTCCCAGATCCGCAGCGCGGCGGCAGGTCCGACGCCACCCTCCCCGAAATACGTGCGCCAATCGGTCATCAGGTGGTAGAGGCGTCCGCCGATCAGACCGAACGGCACAGCCCACAGGGCGATGTCGTAGATCACGCCACGTTCACCGCCGCGGGCCACCCAGCGGCGATCTCCGATCACCAGAGCGGCGATGATCCCGGCAATGATGCACAGCGCATAGGCCCGGATGGGCACCGGACCGAGGTACCACACGCCCTGCACCGGGCTGGGGAAAGCGGCCAGAATCGTCGTCACGCAGCCGGCACCTTGTCTCGCACCCCTCCAGCCAATTCCCCGGTCAGGGTCTGCACGGCGGGGACTCCGTCGGCGAGCGCGCTTACCAGCGCCGAGCCGACGATCACCCCGTCGGCGTAGTGGGCGATCTCAGCGGCCTGCTCGCGTGAACGCACACCGAGTCCCACACCGACGGGTATGTCGGAGATCTCCTTGACCCGCCGCACCAGTTCCGGTGCCGCCGAGGAGACGGCGTCGCGGGCACCGGTCACCCCCATGGTGGACGCGGCATAGACGAAGCCGCGGGAGGCCTCGACGGTGCGCGCCAGCCGCTCCGGGGTGGACGACGGGGCAACCAGAAAGATCCTGTCGAGGTCATGGCGCTCAGCGGCGGCCAGCCAGGCGTCGGCCTCGTCGGGGATGAGGTCGGGCGTGATCATGCCCAGGCCGCCGGCGGCGGCGAGGTCACGCGCGAACGCCTCGACGCCGTAGTGCAGCACCGGGTTCCAATACGTCATCACCACGGCGTTTCCGCCGGCGGCGCTGATCGCCTCGACGGCTCGCAGGGTGTCGGCCACCCGGACTCCGGCCTGCAGTGCGGCTTCGGTGGCCGTTGCGATCACGGGTCCGTCCATGCCGGGATCCGAATAGGGAACGCCGACCTCGATGATGTCGCAGTCGGCGCTCATCGCGACCATGGCATCGATGGAGGTCGCCACATCGGGGTAGCCGGTGGGCAGGTAACCGATGAGCGCGGCGCGGCCCTCGGCGTGGCAGACGTCGAAGATGCTGCCCAGCCGACCCGGCGGGCTGTGCTGGACGGTCATGAGGCGCCCGGCCCTGCCCCGTCGAGGAGGCCGAACCAGCGCGCCGCGGTCTCGACGTCCTTGTCGCCGCGGCCCGACAGGTTGATCAGGATGATTCCGTCGGGCCCGAGTTCGCGGGCCAGGTCCACTGACCCGGCGATGGCGTGCGCGGTCTCGATGGCCGGGATGATGCCCTCCAGACGGCACAGCAGACGGAAGGCGTCCATGGCCTCGGTGTCGGTGATCGGCCGGTATTCGGTGCGGCCGAGTTCCTTGAGGAAGGCATGCTCCGGTCCGACCCCCGGGTAGTCCAAACCGGCTGAGATGGAATGGGATTCGATGGTCTGCCCGTCGGCGTCCTGCAGAAGATAGGAATAGGAGCCCTGGAACGCCCCGGGGGTCCCGCCGCTGAACGTGGCCGCGTGCCGACCGGTCTCCACGCCGTCGCCGGCAGCCTCGAATCCGACGAGTCGCACACCGGGATCGTCGATGAAGGAGTGGAAGATGCCGATAGCGTTGGATCCGCCGCCGACACAGGCGGTGACGGCGTCGGGAAGCCGCCCGGCCTGCGCCAGCATCTGCGCGCGGGCCTCCATGCCGATCACGCGCTGGAAGTCGCGCACCATCATCGGGAACGGATGCGGACCTGCGGCGGTGCCGAAGCAGTAGTAGGTGCGCTCGGAGTTGGTGACCCAGTCCCGGAAGGCCTCGTTGATCGCGTCTTTGAGCGTGCGCGAACCGGATTGCACAGCAACGACTTCCGCGCCGAGCAACCGCATGCGCGCCACATTGAGCGCCTGTCGCGCGGTATCGACCGCACCCATGTAGATGACGCATTCCAGGCCGAGCAGGGCGCAGGCGGTGGCGGTGGCCACGCCGTGCTGGCCGGCGCCGGTCTCGGCGATGACCCTGGCCTTACCCATCTGCCGGGCCAGCAGTGCCTGACCGAGAACGTTGTTGATCTTGTGCGAGCCGGTGTGGTTGAGGTCCTCGCGCTTGAGGAAGATCCGGGTGCCGCCGGCGTATTCGCTGAGCCGGGTGGCCTCGTACATAGGGGACGGTCTGCCCGCGTAGTGGGTCTGAAGGTTGTCGAGTTCGTCGAGGAAGGTCTGGTCGGTGCGGGCCTTGTCGTAGGCCGCCGTCACCTCCTCGATGACCGCCATCAGCGCCTCGGGCACGTAACGCCCGCCGAACGCCCCGAAATGGCCGCGGGCATCGGGGTCGTGGGCGGTGGGTTCGGCGACAGCCGCACTGGTGCGCGGCAGGCTGTCGGTGCGCAGCGGATGGATGTCGGTCATATCGGGGCTTCTTCGAGCCGTCCTGCTCAGCGAACCGGCTTCGGGCAGGACGGATGCGCGCCGGCGGTCACCAGGTCGGCCACCGCACTGCGCGGGTCACCGCTTGTGACGAGTCCTTCGCCGACCAGCACGGCATCGGCTCCGGCTCCGGCGTAGGCGAGCAGATCGGCCGGGCCACGAACCCCGGACTCGGCCACCCGGATCACGTCGGACGGCAGGCCCGGCGCGATGCGCGCGAAGCAGTCGCGGTCGACGGTGAGGGTCTTGAGGTCGCGGGCGTTGACGCCGATCACTTTGGCGCCGGCCTGCAGTGCACGGTCGGCTTCCTCTTCGGTGTGCACCTCCACCAGAGCGGTCATCCCCAGCGACTCGGTGCGGTCCAGCATCGACACCAGTGCGGGCTGGTCGAGGGCGGCGACGATGAGCAGCAGCATGTCCGCGCCGTGTGCGCGGGCCTCGTGAATCTGGTACGGCCGAACGATGAAGTCCTTGCGCAGCACAGGGATGTCGACGGCGCCGCGCACTGCGTCCAGGTCGGCCAGTGAGCCGTTGAATCGGCGCTCCTCAGTGAGAACGCTGATCACCCGGGCGCCGCCATTCTGGTAAGCGCGGGCGAGTTCGGCGGGATCGGTGATCGGGGCGAGTAGACCGCGCGACGGGCTGGCCCGCTTCACCTCGGCGATGACAGCGATACCCGGCGCGCGCAGGGCGGTGAGGACATCGCGCGGAGGCGCTGCGGCCTCGGCGGACTCCTTCACCTGAGCCATGCTCACGAGCGCCTCCCGGGCGGCAACGTCAGCGCACACTCCTTCAAGGATGGAGTCGAGCACTGTTGCCGAAGTCATGACAGTCCGTTCCCCTCCTGCGGTCGGTCGCGGTCACGTTGGACGTGGGGAAAGGGTATCCGCACGACGGTTGGGACCCATCACCGGCCCTCGCTGTCGGTGGGGTCGCGGCCGGCGTCGAGCGCATCCCACATGCCGCGCGCAGACGGTGCGTCCGTTCCCTCCGGCGGGGCCGCTTCGGCACGGCTGGCCGCGTACTTCTCCGCTGTATCCGCCGCCGAGGCCGCTGCACGCATCAGCAGCACCGCGGCCAGCAA
>JBFYOQ010000232.1:0-4161 GCA_041303735.1 Mycobacterium sp. | reverse complement strand
CTGCTCGACGTCGTCCTGCCGCTGGAGTGCGGCGGCTGCGGAGCCCCGCAAACCCGCTGGTGCGAGGCGTGCGCGGCGGTGTTACGGGTCCACACCGACGAACCCGGCGTCATCAGCCCCCGGATCGACCCGGGGGTGCCGGCCTTCGCCCTGGGCCGCTACGCCGGACCCCGCCGGCGGGCCATCGTCGCGCTCAAGGAGCACGGCCGCCGCGATCTGGTCGCACCACTGGCCGTCGCCCTCGCCGACGGCGTCCACCGGCTCACCGACTGGGGCATCCTGGCCCCGGATCCGACCGTCGTGCCCGCCCCGACCCGCCGGTCGGCCGCCCGGCGCCGCGGCGGGGACCCGGTCACCCGGATCGCTTCCGCCGCCGGGATGCGGGTCTCACCGGCCCTGCGCACCGCCGCCGGAGCCCGGGACTCGACGGGACTGACCAGTGCGGCCCGCGAGCGCAACATCGCCGGCCGGGTGCGGCTGATCCGGCGGCCGGCCGGTGAGGTGCTGCTCGTCGATGACGTGCTGACCACCGGTGCCACCGCCCGGGAGGCGGTACGCACCCTGGCCTCAGCCGGGGTGGGCGTGGCCGCGGTGCTGGTGATCGCGCATGCCTGACGCCCCTCATTTGCTTAGCGAATTCATGGCCGCAAAGAGTGGCAGCGGCCCGGGGCGGCGACTACGGTCGAATCCACGGGGGCCGTGGTGGTCGATCGCACGGGGGTCCCGTGCGAGGTCGAATCCACGGGGGCCGGTGACCGTGGAGGAGGTGGTTATTGACCTCTGAGCACCGGCTGCGGCCGGTGCAGTGTCAGACAGGCCCGGGCACGCCGGCGGTGTCTTCCGCCCGCGCGTGCAACCCGAAGGAGAAACGAGTTGCCAAGCATGTCAAGCCAATCCGTGAAGTCCTCGCAGTCCACCGCCGACGGCCAGAACACCAGCCAGAACGCCAGCCAGAACACTGAATCCGGACCCGACGCCGACGTCGTGTTGACCGGCCGCAATGTCGAGATTCCCGACCATTACCGCGTCTATGTCGGGCAGAAGCTCGCCCGCGTCGAGCGGATCGACAATTCGATCACTCGCTTCGACGTGGAGCTTGAGCACGAGAAGAACCGCCGGCAACGGAAGAACTGCCAGCACGTCGAGATCACCGCGCACGGCCGCGGCCCGGTGGTGCGCGGCGAGGGCTGCGCCGACAGCTTCTACGGCGCCTTCGAGGCCGCGGTCTCCAAACTCGAGAGCCGGGTGCGCCGCGGCAAGGACCGCCGCAAGGTGCACTACGGCGACAAGACTCCGGTGTCCCTGCACGAGGCAGCCGCCGCCGCGGCGCCACTGGACCTGGCCGACGCCTTCGCCCCGGGCAGCGCAGCCCCGCCGGACGGGCAGGCGCACGCCGTGGCCGAGGAGCATGAGCCCGGCCGGGTCGTGCGAGTCAAGGAGCACCCGGCCAAGCCGATGACCGTCGACGACGCCCTCTACGAGATGGAGCTGGTGGGCCACGACTTCTTCCTGTTCCACGACAGGGAGACCGACCGCCCCACCGTGGTCTACCGGCGGCACGCCTACGACTACGGCCTGATCCGGCTCGCCTAGCGCGAGCCGGGCGGACTGATCCGGCTCGCCTGAACAGGCTGTTTGGTCCGTCGCCTAGGATGGGGGCACTCACCCGCCGATTCATTAAGGGACGAATACTGTGCTGTCGAAGTTGCTGCGCCTCGGTGAAGGTCGCATGGTCAAGCGCCTCAGAGGGGTGGCTGACTACGTCAACACCTTGTCCGACGAGACCGAGAAGCTCACCGATGCGGAGTTGAGGGCCAAGACCGACGAGTTCCGGGCCCGCATCGAAGACGGCGCCAAGCTCGACGACCTGCTGCCCGAGTCGTTCGCCGTGGCCCGCGAGGCCGCCTGGCGGGTGCTGTCCCAGCGGCATTTCGACGTGCAGGTGATGGGCGGGGCGGCGCTGCACTTCGGCAATGTCGCCGAGATGAAGACCGGTGAGGGCAAGACGCTGACCTCGGTGCTGCCGGCCTACCTCAACGCGCTCTCCGGCAAGGGCGTGCACGTGGTGACGGTCAATGAGTACCTGTCCAAGCGCGACGCCGAGTGGATGGGTCGCGTGCACCGCTTCCTGGGCCTGTCGGTCGGGGTGCTCCTCAACCAGATGGGACCGCAGGATCGCCGCGCCGCCTACAACGCCGACATCACCTACGGCACCAACTGGGAATTCGGCTTCGACTATCTGCGCGACAACATGACGCACTCGCTGGCCGACATGGTGCAGCGCGGCCACAACTTCGCCATCGTCGACGAGGCGGACTCCATCCTGATCGACGAGGCGCGCACCCCGCTGATCATCTCCGGACCGACCGACGACGTGTCGAGCTGGCACAAGGAGTTCGCCCGAATCGCCCCGAAGATGGAGAAGGACGTCCACTACGAGGTCGACCTCCGCAAGCGCACCATCGGCGTGCACGAACTCGGTGTGGAGCTCGTCGAGGATCAGCTCGGTATCGAGAATCTCTACGAGGCGGTCAACGCCCCGCTGGTGAACTACCTCAACAACGCGGTCAAGGCCAAGGAGCTCTATACCCGCGACAAGGACTACCTGGTCCGCGACGGCGAGGTGGTCATCGTCGACGAGTTCACCGGCCGCATGCTGTTCGGCCGGCGCTATAACGACGGCATCCACGAGGCGATCGAGGCCAAGGAGGATGTCGAGATCAAGTCCGAGAGCCAGACGCTGGCCTCGATCACGCTGCAGAACTACTACCGGCTCTACGACAGGCTTTCCGGTATGACCGGCACGGCCGAGACCGAGGCCGCCGAGTTGGACGAGATCTACAAGCTCGGTGTCATCCCGATCCCGACCAACAAGCCGATGGTCCGCGGCGACCACGCCGACCTGATCTATAAGACCCAGGAAGCCAAGTTCCTTGCCGTCGTCGACGACATCACCGAGCACTACGAGAAGGGCCAGCCGGTCCTGATCGGCACCACCAGCGTCGAGCGCTCCGAGTACCTGTCGAAGATGCTGCACAAGCGCAAAGTGGCGCACAACGTGCTCAACGCCAAGAACAACGAGCTGGAAGCCGCCATCATCGCCGAGGCCGGCCGGGCCGGGACCGTCACCGTCGCGACCAACATGGCCGGCCGCGGCACCGACATCGTGCTGGGCGGCAACGTCGACTTCCTCACCGACCGGATCCTGCGTGACCGCGGCCTGGACCCGGTGGAGACCCCCGAGGAATACGAGGCGGCCTGGCATGAGGAGCTGCCGAAGGTGAAGGCCGTGGCCGCGGCCGAAGCCGAGGATGTGGTGGCCGCCGGCGGTCTGTACGTGCTGGGCACCGAGCGGCACGAGTCGCGCCGTATCGACAACCAGTTGCGTGGCCGCTCCGGCCGCCAGGGCGATCCGGGCGAGTCCCGGTTCTATCTATCTCTGGACGACGAGCTGATGCGCCGCTTCAACGGCGCCGCGCTGGAGTCGCTGCTGACCCGGCTCAACCTGCCCGATGATGTGCCCATCGAGGCCAAGATGGTCACCCGCGCGATCAAGAGCGCGCAGACCCAGGTCGAGCAGCAGAACTTCGAGATCCGTAAGAACGTGCTCAAGTACGACGAGGTGATGAACCAGCAGCGCGTGGTCATCTACGCGGAGCGTCGGCGCATCCTCGAGGGGGAGGACCTCAAGGCGCAGTCGCACGACATGCTCGTCGATGTCATCACCGCCTACGTCGACGGCGCGACGTCTGAGGGCTACTCCGAAGACTGGGATCTCGAGCAGCTGTGGGGAGCGCTGCGCACGCTCTACCCGGTAGGCGTCGACCACAATGACCTGATCAACTCCGACGCCGTCGGCGAGGCCGGGGATCTGACCCGCGAGGAACTGCTGAGCGTTCTGGTTGCGGACGCCGAAAAGGCTTATGCCAAGCGGGAAGCCGAGGTCGAGGCCGTTGCCGGGCCGGACGCCATGCGGCAACTGGAGCGCAACGTGTTGCTCAATGTGCTTGACCGCAAGTGGCGCGAGCACCTCTACGAGATGGACTACCTCAAAGAGGGCATCGGGCTGCGGGCCATGGCGCAGCGCGACCCGCTGGTGGAATATCAGCGCGAGGGCTACGACATGTTCACCGGCATGCTCGATGCGCTCAAGGAGGAGTC
>JBFYOQ010000231.1:0-4995 GCA_041303735.1 Mycobacterium sp. | reverse complement strand
TCGGCCACCGGTTGCACGCCGAGGCCGAACTGGACATCGACCCGGCCACTTCGCTGGCCGAGGCGCACCGCATCGCGCACGGGGCCGAGCACACACTCACCCACGCGGTGCCGAAGCTCTCGAGCGCTCTGGTGCACGCATACCCCGCCCGAGGTGTTCAGCCGCCCGGATCGACGGCACCCGCTGACCACTCAGTCGCGTCATCGCGGCTACCTCTTGCATTGCGCGCTGCCAACGGCGCGTCAGGTGCTCCCGGCCAGTAGCGCCGACCTTCCGGCGCCCGCTACAGTAAATGCGGGCAAAAGGGGTTTTCGTGAACGTCGCTGCGTACGGCATTCGAGTTCGGCCACTGGCAATCGCCCTTGCGGTTGCGGGCGGGCTGACCGGTCTGAGTTGCGGCGCGGCGTCAGCCGACCCGGCTGAGTCCGCCGACACAGCACAGCAACCCGCTACCCGACAGACAGCAGTCCGTGAGCACTCGCGTCGCGACGAAGGCCAGAGGCCACTCCAGCAGCGCTCCGCACATCGGACAATCCCCGACCGCAGGCCGCGTCCGGCAGCCACCGCCCTCACCACATCGGCCTCCGCCCCCGTGACGGCGCGCGCCACCGCGAGTTCCAACCCGATCGCCGCCCTCTTCGCCAACACCACCCCGGATGTGCGGGCCACCCAGACCGGCCAGAGTGCCGAGGGAATCGTCACCGGCCTACTCGAGGTGTCCGAACCCGACGGCGACGCCATCGGCACCGCGGTCATCACCCGACCCAGCCACGGCGGCGTCGTACTCAGCGGTAAGCAGTACACCTACACCCCCGACCCGCTGATGGCCCACACCGCGTTCACCGACTCCTTCGCGGTCGCGGTGAGTGACGAGGGGTTCCACCTGCACGGCCTGGCCGGCCTGATCAATCTGCTGACCTTCGGGCTCATCGGCACCGCCGGTCACACCGCGACCACGACCGTGCGGGTCAGCGTCGCACCGTTCAACAACGCGCCGACAGCGACGGTGCGGATCGACCCGCCCGATCCGGTCACCGGTGTCGTCACCGGTGCGGTGATCGGCAGTGATCCCAATGGCGATGCCATGACTTACAGCGGCTCCACGACCACCGATCGCGGCCAGGTAATCGTCTCTGCCACAGGTAGATTCACCTATACCCCGGCTGCCGTACCCGCCGCGTCAGACACCTTCATCCTGACCGTCGCCGACGGCTACGGCGGTGTCATTGCAGTGCCCGTGGCGGTCGGAGTGACCAGTGAGCTCTCGACGTTCTGCGGCTGCACCCTGATGCCGGCGAACACCGTCTTCCACGCTGACGTGAGTGGTCTGCCGGTACTCGCGCAGTCGGCCACCTGGACCGGACTGCTCGGCGGCACGCTGCGCGCCTCGTGGGGTGGGGATCCGTGGATGGGGAGCACTGGAGGAATGCCCGTCAACATCGTCAGCGCCACCCGGCCGACAGAGCGGGTGATCTTCAACCGCGGCTACTCCACGAGCGGGCCGAGCATCGACGACAGTCCCTACGCCATACCCGACTACCCGCTGGTCGAGGGAATGCCCGATGTTCCGGCCTGGGACCGCCACCTGCTGGTGTTCCAGGAGGGCACCTGCATCTCCCAGGAGCTCTACAACGTCGCCAACGGCGTCGAACTGCCCGCGGCCGGTGTGCTCGACGCCCTGGGAAACGCCGCCTACGCCGCTGCCTACGGCTCGGCCTGGGTCGCCGAAGCGGGCGTCCACGTCGATATGAGCTCCCCGCTCTATCCGGCGATCGGTTGGGCCAACGCATCCCGGCTGCCGTATCTGCCGCTCATCCTGCGCCCCGACGATCTGGAGCGCGGATCGATCGATCACATGCTGGGCATCAGCATCGCCAAGGACCGCGGCACCGGCTACACCTGGCCGGCCCGCGCCGGCGACGGCACCGGCACCAATCCCGACGGTGTGCCGATGGGCACGGTGCTGCGCCTACGCGCCGACTTCGACATGTCCGGCTATGACCCGGACACCCAGGTGGTTCTGCGGGCTCTGCAGCAGCACGGCGCAGTGATCTACGACTCCACCAGCCCCGGCCAGGACGGTGCACACCTGCTGGCCATGTCCAACGGCTGGAGCGGCACCCGATACCCCACGGTGCAGCGCGAATTAGGCACCATCCCGTTGAGCGCGTTCGAAGCGGTCAACGTGCTCAGCCTGGCGTTGGATCCGGGCACCGGCTGGATGATCGCTTAATCAGATCCAGTTACGTCGTTTGAACGCCACGTACAGCGCCACCGCGGTCAGCACCGTCAACACTCCGCTGGTCACTACGCCAGCCAGATCGCCGTATCCCGGGTAGGGCACGTTCTGGCCGTACCACCCCGTCACCAGGGTGGGCACCGCGATGATGGCCGCCCATCCGGTGAGCTTCTTCATGATCGTGTTGAGCCGGGCGTCCTGCAGCGACAGGTTGGTCTCGAACACCGTGGTGACCATGTCGCGCAGCGACTCGGTCCATTCCGAGGCGCGGATCACATGGTCGTAGAGGTCGTAATACCAACTGGTGAGCTCTGTGGTGTCGGTGCCCTCCACGCCGCGTCGCATGACGGTGTTGACCACCTCGCGCATGGGCAGGACGACGCGGCGCAGTTCGACGAGTTCCTTACGCAACCGGTAGGTGTCACGCTGCAACTGGCGCGTCTGCGAGTGTTCGTCGAACAGGTTGTCCTCCAGCGACTCGATCGCGTCGTCGAGTTGTTGGATGGTGTCGAACTGATCATCGACTACGACATCGAGCACCCCGTGCAGCAGCGCCGGGCTGCCGAGTCGCAGCAGATCGGAGTTGTCGTCCCAGCGGCGCACCACTTCGTCGATGTCGAAAACAGCCTGGGCCGAATCGGTCTCGTGACGGACCGTCACCACCGCAGTAGGCAGTACGAAGATCGACACCCGGGCCGTCAGCAGGCTCGACTCGATCGACCCGGACACCTGCGGACCCAGTTTCGTCGCGTAGACGGTCACGAAGGTGTGGGTGGCGTACCGGGTCGCCTTGGTGCGCTCGCTGTGCTCGACGACATCCTCAACCGCACGCGGATCCAGGCCTAGTTCTCCGGCGAGGTCGTCGAGCACCGACCGGTCGGGGTTGCATAGATCCACCCACAGCAACGCACCCGGACCGTGCAGATGGTCCGACACGTCGGCGAGTGGAAAATCCTCGGCCGTCTGTGCGCCGTCGACCCAAAGCCGGGTGCGCACCGGAGTCGGGGGCGTCGTGAACCCGATGGTCAGCCGGCGGTGTGAACGATCAGCACGTCGCACTTGGAACGACGGGCCACGTTGGCCGGTACCGACCCGAGCAGACGACCCGCGATGGTGTTCAAGCCGACGTTGCCGACGACGAGCAGATCCGCGCCCGTCTCCTCGACCAGGTCGACGAGTGCGTCCACCGGTGCGCCGACGACGGCACGCTCCTCGATGTTGGTGGCGCCGGCTGCCTTGGCGCGATCCCGAGCCTCATGCAGGGTGTCGTAGATGGGGGCGGTGCCGGCCATCTTGTAGCCCTCGTCCTTGAGCACGTCGGCGGCGCGGGTGTCCTCCGGGCCGGGAAGGTAGGCCGAGGCCACGATCAGCTTGGCGTCAGCGCCCGAGGCCAGTGCGCCCGCCCGCTCGACCGCGCGCAGCGAGGAAGCCGATCCATCCGTGCCCACGACAACGGTCTTGTAGCCGCCCATTACTTAATCCTCCAGGTCATTTACCGAAACTCAAGGAAACAGTAACGCCTCCGCAGGCCACGGCGGGTGCGATTCCCGACACGGAGGCCCGGGAGGGTGATGTCGGCGACACCGGCCCTTCGGTGGCCGCGAGATACGGTTGCGGCCCGAACCGAGGGAATACAGGCTCCGTGACCACCACCACACTGCGAGAACCCCGCGCCAGAGTCCAGATCAGGCGACCGGCGCCGCCTCGTGCACCGTGGGATGCGGTCGGGGTGGCGGTACTGGCGGTGGTGGTCAGCGCTGCCGGGGCCGCCCGGCCCTCGCTGTGGTTCGACGAGGCCGCGACCATCTCGGCCTCCACCCGGACGTTGGGTGAGCTGTGGCGGATGGTGGCCAACATCGACGCGGTGCACGGGCTGTACTACCTGCTGATGCACGGCTGGTTCGCGGTGTTCCCGGCCACCGAGTTCGCCGCGCGGCTCTCCAGTTCGGTAGCCGCAGGCGTGGCGGCCGCCGGCGTGGTGGTGCTGGGTCGGCAGATGTCGGGCCGGGCGGTCGCGATCACCGCCGGGGTGATCTTCGCGATCCTTCCCCGGGTGACGTGGGCCGGTGCGGAGACCCGGTCGTATGCGCTGACGATGGCCGCCGCGGTGTGGCTGACGGTGTTCTGTGTGCGCACCGCGCGGCGGGGCTCGCGGCGAGGGTGGCTGGTCTACGCGGTGCTGATGATCGCCGCGGTGTTTCTCAACGTGTTTCTGGTGCTGATGCTCCCCGTCCACGCCGTCGTCGTGATCGCCTTCGCCCGAACTCGCTTGTCCGTCCACCTATGGGCGGTGGCTGCCGCGGTGGTCGCGGCCGTGGCGCTGCCGTTTCTGTTGTTCACCCAGACTCAGCTGTTCCAGGTGCAGTGGATCTCGTCACCCGGCATGCAGACCATCGGTGACATCCTGCAGGTGCAGTACTTCGACGACGCGCTACCGTTCGCCGTGCTCGCCGGGGTGATGCTCGTGTCCGGACTGCTCTGCCTGGGTCAGGCGGGCAGCCAGGTACAAGGCGTCACCGGCGATCATCCGGGCCGTCTGGTGGTGGTGACGGCGAGTTGGATCGCCATTCCCACGCTGGCACTACTGGCGTATTCACTGCTACGCCATCCGATCTACTACCCGCGCTACCTCTCGTTCACCGCGCCCGCTGTCGCACTGCTGCTTGGGCTGTGTGTGGTGGCGGTGGGACGTTCATGGATCGCCGTCACCACGATCGTGGTGCTGTTCGCGCTGGCCGCCGTGCCGAACTACCTCG
>JBFYOQ010000230.1:0-3523 GCA_041303735.1 Mycobacterium sp. | reverse complement strand
GGTATGACCGCGCAGGCCTCGGCGAAGAGTCTGGCCGATGTGGCCGAGGGCGCCGCCTGCTCGGTGCTACTCATGACCCCAGTGTTCCAGCCCCGCCTCCCGGCTGTTAGTTAGCGTACCCTTACCTATTTGTCATTCGACCGCGTGCGACTGGGCGGAGCGGACGAGATGGCGCGGAGTGGGTTAGCGGGCACCGCCGGTACGGCCGTTGCCGACGGTGACGCGTGGGATTGCGCCATTTCCGGCCATCCCGGCGCTGCCGGGGCCGGGACGGTTCGGGGTCGGCACGGCCACTCTCGCCGGGGATGACTCCGGCACCATGACGCCGACGACGTCGCCGGTCGGCCCCGGCGTGACGCCCCCACCGATGCCGGGGTTTTGGATACTCGTTCCACCCGAGCCGGCCGGTGCTGTGCCGGGGTTGCCGCCGGCGCGGTTGCCCACCATGGGCGCGGTGCCGTACGACCGGGCCGGGCCGGTCATCGACGGTAGATTGACCGGCGGAACGCCGGTGGCGTAGGCGGTGGCCCACCCGAGCACGTTCAGGGTGTAGGCCATCGAGTTGTTGTAGCGCAACACGGCGGTGATCAGCTGGGACCGATCCCGCAGGTTCAGTCCGCCGTCGCATAGATAGCGGGCCGCAGCCAAGCTGGCATCGAACAGATTCTGGGGGTCGGCCCGGCCGTCGCCGTCGGCATCGGCGGTGTAGAGCCGCCAGGTGTCCGGAAGGAATTGCATGGGGCCCATCGCGCGGGCATAGACGGTCCGACCGCCGGAGCGGCCCTCGATGATGATCTCGTTACCGGGCAGGGTGCCGTCCAGGGCCGGACCATGAATCGGTTCGACGGCATTGCCGCTCGAGTCCGTGGCGCCGCCGAAGGCGTGCGTCGACTCGATATGCCCGATCCCGGCCAGGAGGTTCCAACTCACCCCACAACCGGGTGTGGACGCCGCCATGAGACGCTCCGCGTGGATATAGGCCTTCAGCGCCACCGGCGGGATCTTCAGCGGGCCGGGCGAACTCACACTGGCCGGTGGCGGCTTACCGACGGCGGGCGCCGCAATCCCGATGAGTCCAGCCGGCCATGCCAACGGGTGGCCGTCGCGGTCGGTGATCTGCGGCGGCACCGAAGCCAACGCGATGAGCGCCGGGTCGCCGGCTGTCGATTGCGCTGTCACGACCGGAGTCGGCGGGATCACCAGCGCGCAGACCAGGGTCAACCGCGTGACAACCCGCCCCCGCCCGATGGCCTGCCGAGCTCGTGAGCCTCCCCGCATGGGTCTTCGACACCGTCCTCGTTCGTCCACCCGTCGGCGGTCTTCGGCGGAACCGGAATCAACGCCGACCGGTCCGGTGGTTCACGTCACGATACAGACCGTCTCGATACAGATCATCAACCGCCGCAGCGAGATCTAGCTACTCCGGCAACCGGGGTGGCGCAGCCCGGACCCGAAGCGCCTCCGGCAGGCTGGGCAGGAAGTGCCGGGTGGCGAAGGCCCGGATGTCGTCGGCGGTTTCCAGCGGTTCGGCACTCGGCAGTATCAGCGCCATCATTGCGTAGCGCCAGGTGTGGTCGGCCAGTTCGCTCACCGCGCGCTGACCGATCCGGTCGGCGAAACCGGGTGGGAGTGCCGCCTGCAGAGCCTGCTCGATTCGGGTGACCGCCGCCATTACCGGGCGGCGGGCGAGGTCGAGGGTCAGCGCGGGCTCGTCGACGATCATCCGGTTGAGCACGCGGTGGCGGCGGCTGCGCAGGATCGCCGAGGTGAACGCCTCCACGTAGTAATTCGATTGCGGGCGGGCATCTTTGAGTTCGCCGGCGATGTCGGCGAACAGCCGGGCGTTCTCCCGGTCCATGACCGCGGCGATGAGTTCATCGCGGTTGGCGAATCGCCGGTAGATCGTGGTGCGGCTGACCCCGGCGCGTCGCGCGACGTCGTCCAGGGACACCTTGCGGATGCCGTGCCGGTCGAACTCGACCAGTGCGGCATCGAGGATCGCCTCGGCCACCGCGTCAGGCATACCGGGCAAAGCCCTCCCGGGCGTACGGGACATAGCGGTACTTCATCGGCACCCGGCCCCACAGCCAGTTCACCGGGCGGGTGCGGCACAGCGCGGCGAACCGCTGATACCGCCGCTCCCTGCGCTCATCCCACGGCAGGCCGAGGATTTCGCGGGTGCGCGGCGGCATGCCGCCGGTGGTGAGGAAGGCGGCCGATGGGTTGAACACCGGGGCCGTGAGTTTCCACACCAGCGGCGAGACGCCCTTGGGGCGGGGGAAGCCCTTGGTGACGTAGCCGATGCCGTACTGGGCGCTACGGTGCGCGACGAGGACGTCGTTGATCATGTGGTCCCAGTAGCGCTCGAAGGCGGCGTAGTCGGCCGGCATGGGCCGGTCACTGACACCGTAGCGCCGGTACCAGGTCTTGGATTCCGCGTACATCTGCTCCTTCTCGGCCCGGGAAAGCCTCCTGACGAAGGTGTCGGTGAAGTAGAGGACCTGGTCGAAGAACGTGGCGTGTGCCCAGAAGTAGGTGTCCGGATCGAGAGCGTGGTAGCGACCGCCGCCGAACTCCGCGGGCAGTGCGCCCTTGATGTCGGTGTGGAATTCGCGCACCTGCGGGCCGGCGTTGTCATCCTCGCTGCCGTAGACGGTCCGGTAGATCGGCGGCAGCGAACGCCGAATCCGGGCCGCGGTATCGGCGAAGAACACCGAGTGGTCGACGACGCCCTGACCGAGCTCCGCGAGCATGTTCTGCAGCACCGCGGGCCGCGGTCCGATCAGCGCGATCCGACGGTCACCGAAGTACTGCCACACCAAGGAGTCGGGGCCCAGCGGCAGGGCGTCCGGAAGGGCGAGCTCGGTCACGCGCAACAGTGTTACAGATTTCGCACTGTGTGCCAATCCTGTGCCGGAGCGGTTCGTTCCCTCTTCGGTTAGGTGTGTCGCGCCCACCTATGAGCGACAAAGGGCGCCCTAGGTTGGAAGTTGTCGCTCCGAGGCGGGCACAAAGCCTGGTGGTACCCCCTGGCCCAGGCAGCTGGCGGTCAGTGGAACCGTTTGAGCCGCAGGCTGTTGGTCACCACCAGCACCGAGGACAGAGCCATCGCCGCCCCGGCGATCATCGGGTTCAGCAGACCCAGTGCCGCCAACGGGATCGCGGCGACGTTGTACGCGAAGGCCCAGAACAGGTTCTGCTTGATCGTTCGCAGCGTCCGCGACGACAGCCGCAGGGCGGTCGGGACGGTTCGCAGGTCACCGCGCACCAGGGTGATGTCGCCTGCCTCGATCGCGGCGTCGGTTCCGGTGCCCATCGCCATGCCGATATCCGCGGTCGCCAGCGCAACCGAGTCGTTCACCCCGTCGCCGACCATCGCGACGCGCCTGCCGCGGGCCCGCAGTGCCGTGATGGCAGCGGCCTTCTCCGAGGGCAGCACCCCGGCGATCACGTCCACGCCGGCGATGCCCACCTCGGCGGCCACCCGGTCTGCGACCGCCTGGTTGTCGCCGGTGAGCAGCAT
>JBFYOQ010000229.1:0-6594 GCA_041303735.1 Mycobacterium sp. | reverse complement strand
GTATGTCACCCAACGGCTGCTGGGGCACCTTCGTGACCTGCGACGCGGATGTGGCGGTCACGCTGCCCGCCGGTCTGCGCGACGATCAGGCCGCCGCGGTCTCGACGGCCGCGGCCACCGCCTGGTACGGGCTGCACGAACTGGCCCGGATCAAGCCGGGGGACAAGGTGCTGATCCACTCCGCCACCGGCGGAGTGGGCCAGGCCGCGATCGCCATCGCCAGGCATGCGCGCGCCGAGATCTACGCGACGGCCGGCAGCCCGGAACGCCGGGAGATGTTGCGGCGCATGGGGATCAACTACGTCTACGACTCGCGGAGTCCGGCATTCGCCGAGCAGATCCTCGAGGACACGGACAGCTACGGCGTGGACATCGTGCTGAACTCGCTGACCGGCGCCTCCCAGCGCGCCGGTGTCGAGTTGCTGGCATTCGGCGGACGGTTCGTGGAGATCGGCAAGAAAGACATCTACGGCGACACCCGGATGGGGCTCTTCCCGTTCCGGCGCAACCTGTCCTTCTACGGCGTGGACCTGGCACTGATGTGCACGACTCACCCGGCGCAGATCCGCAATCTGCTCACCACGGTCTATCAGTTGACCGCAGAGGGCGTTCTCCCGCAGCCCGAGACCACCCACTACCCACTGGCCGATGCGGCCACCGCCATCCGTGTGATGGGTGCGGCCGAGCACACCGGCAAGCTGATCCTGTCGATCCCGCGTACCGGTCACAGCACCGTCGTGGTTCCGCCTGAGCAGGCGCAGGTTTTCCGCCCCGATGGCGCCTATATCGTCACCGGCGGTCTGGGCGGCCTCGGCTTGTTCCTGGCGTCGAAGATGTCGGCGGCCGGTGCCGGGCGGATCGTGCTCAACTCGCGGTCGATGCCGAAGCCCGAGGCCTGCGAGCAGATCGACCGGATGCGTTCGTGCGGAACCGAGGTGGAGGTCGTCACCGGCGATGTGGCCAACTCGGAGACCGTTGACAGGCTGGTCGCCGAGGCCACCGCGACCGGACTACCGGTCCGCGGGGTGCTGCACGCGGCCGCCGTGGTCGAGGACGCGATCCTGACCAACATCACCGACGACCTGGTCGAGCGTGACTGGGCTCCGAAGGTCTACGGCGCGTGGCACCTGCACCGTGCCACCACCACTCAGCCACTGGACTGGTTCTGCTCCTTCTCCTCGGCGGCCGCATTGCTCGGCTCGCCCGGGCAGGGCGCCTACGCGGCAGCCAACAGCTGGCTGGATGCCTTCACCCAGTGGCGGCGCGCGCAGGGCCTGCCGGCCAATGCGGTCGCATGGGCGGCGTGGGATGAGATCGGCGCCGGCAAGCACCTGGCCGCCAGCGGCGACACCGCGATGATCAGCCCCGAGGAGGGAGCGCACGCGTTCGAGGCACTGCTGCGGCACAACCGGTCGTATTCCGGATACGCACCGGTGATCGGCACTCCGTGGCTGACCGACCTTGCGGCCCGCAGCCCGTTCGCCGAGGCGTTCGCCGCCAACGGGGACCGTCAGGCCGACACCAGCAGCTTCCGGGCTGAACTGAATACGCTGGCCCGCGACGAGTGGCCCACCCGGGTCCGGCGGCTGGTCGCCGAGCAGCTCAGCCTGATTCTGCGGCGCTCCGTCGATCCCGACCGCCCCATCTCGGAGTATGGTTTGGACTCGCTGGGCAACCTCGAGTTGCGTACGCGGATCGAGACTGAAACCGGTATCCGGGTGCGGTCCATGGACATCACCACCGTCCGCGAACTGGCGGACAGCTTGTGCGAGGCGCTGGCCGGTGCCCTCACGTCAGCTAGCTGACGGGGTCGAAGGAGACTGCGGTGGTTGCTCTAACGGCAATCCATGACTGGGTGGACGCGCCGGGCTCGCTGGTGTCGTGGGGTCCCTCGCCCGGCTGTCTGGCGAAGGTGACCCAGGCACCGCTGTGTGATGTGCCGGCGAGTTACCAACAGGAGCAACACGTTCGCGCCTACCGGGAGCACACCGCCCACGGGCTGGAGATGGCGCGGCTGCTCATCCCGGCGTGGAACATCCCGGGCCGCTGTGACATCCGCGCGATGACGTACGTCATCAACGCCTATCTCAAGCGGCACGACACCTACCACAGCTGGTTCGAGTTCGACGGCTCCGACGAGTTGCGCCGGCATACCGTCGCCAACCCTGCCGATATCCAGTACGTCGCCACCAAACACGGGGAGATGACGTCGGCGCAGTGGCGCGAGCACATCCTCGACACCCCGAGTCCGCTGCAGTGGGACTGTTTCCGGTTCGGAGTGATCCAGCGCGCGGACCACTTCACCTTTTACGCCTGTATTGATCACGTGCACGCCGATGCCATGTTCATGGTCGCGCTATTCGTCGAGTTGCATATGAACTACGCGGCTCTGGTGGAAGGCGGCGCACCACTGCGACTGCCCGAGGCGGGCCGCTACCTCGATTACTGCACCCGCCAACGGGAGTACGCCTCCACACTCACACTGGAGTCGCCGGAGGTCACGGAGTGGACCGACTACCTGCAGAACAATGGCGGGAGCCTGCCGAAGTTCCCACTTCCACTGGGAGATCCGGATGTTCCCTGTACCGGTGATCTGATCACCGTGAAACTCATGGACGCTCACGACACCGATCGGTTCGAATCGGTGTGCGCCCAGGCCGGTGTGCGCTTCATCGGTGGCGTGTTCGCGTGCGCGGCCATCGCCGAGCGCGAGTTGACCGGGGCCGACACCTACCGGGTGATCACCCCCACCACGACACGCAGCACACCCGCGGAGTTCATGACGACGGGCTGGTTCACCGGAATCGTGCCGTTATCGGTTCCGACGGAGGGGTTGTCATTCACCGCGGTGGCCCGAGCAGCCCAGGAGGCCTTCGACTCCGGCATGCACATGGCAGGTGTGCCGATCGAACGCGTGATGGAACTCGCCCGCGACGTCCCCGGAATCCGTAAGCCCGGACCGGGTGTGCCGATGCTGTCCTACCTCGACATCGGCCTGCCTCCGCTCAATCCGGTGGTGATGGGTCAGTGGCAGGCGCAGAACGGCACGCTCTACACCGATCTGGGTGCGGCCAATCAGATCGGTATGTGGGTGACCCGGCGCGACACCGGGACCACGATCACGGTCGCCTACCCGGACAACCCGATCGCGCGCGAATCGGTGGCGCAGTACGTCGATCTGATGAAGATGGTCTATCTGAGGACGGCTGAGGGCCGCGCCGATTCGCTGTCCTCGCCGCGAATCCCTAAGGCGACGGTTTGACCGCGCCAGACAACCGGCTCAGCGGCACCCGGATCGACGATCCGGACAACGTGGTGCCCTATCCGGATCAAGCGCTGTTCCTGGCTCTTCGCGGTGCGGGCCAAGAGGCCGTCATGCAGGGGCTGTGGATCTATCGGCATCCCATCGATCTCGACGGTGTGAAACGGTTCCACCGCAACCTATTCGGGACCCTGCTCGCGCGCCGGATCGAGCCGTCGCCGCTCCCGTTCGGCCGGCATCGCTGGGTGTCACAGCCGATCACAGACACCAACCTCGAGATCAGCGAGCATCCACGTCCGCCAGCAGAGCTCTACACCTGGGCCGATGAGCAGGTCGAATTGCCACTGGATCCGCAGTCAGGGCCGGCGTGGCGGATGGGGGTCCAGCCCTTCGACGACGGTTCAACCGCGGTGAGCCTGGTGATCTCGCACTGTGTGGCTGACGGTGCGGGCAGCTTCCTGGCCTGTGCTCAGGCCAGCATCGGGACCTCTCGCGATCTCGGCTACCCGGCTGCGGGATCACGAACCCGATGGCGCGGGGTCCGCGCGGATCTGCGCCAACTTCGGCGCGATCTCCCCGAAATCGGCCGGACGATCCGGCGCGCGGCCAAGGTCGCCGCCCAGCGACGCCGAGAGCTCGCGCGCCCGGCCGAACCCGCATCGGCCCGTCCGATCGACGACCGCACGGTGCGGATGCCGTCCGCCTCGGTCTTCATCGCAGCTGAGCAGTGGGACGCATGCGCGCAGGCTCGTGGCGGCAACAGTTTTTCGCTGGTTGCCGGCTTTGCCGGCAGGCTTGCCCAGCGCCTCAAGCGCACCCGAAGCGCGGACGGAGCGGTCACACTCATGCTCCCGGTGAGCGAGCGTGCCGACCTTGAGGACACCGGCGGAAACGTGGTGTCGATCGCCAATGTCAGTTTCGATCCCGATCCGGTGACCACCGACCTGACCGGTCCGCGCACCGCGATCCGCGAGGGTCTCAAGCAGGCACGCGAAGTCCCCGACGAGATGGTCGAACTGCTCCCGCTGATCCCGTTCCTGCCCAAGCGCGGCATTGCGCGGGTGGCCGACGCGGCTTTCGGATTCTCCACCGACCTACCGGTGTCATGCTCCAATTTCGGCACCATGCCGCCGGAGGTGACCCAGGTGGACGGGACACCGGCCGAGTACCTGTCTTTTCGCGGCGTGGACCGTCACGTCACGGCCGCTAATCTTGCGCGCCGCCGCGGAGCCATGACCGTCACATCGGGCCAGATCGCGTCGAAGATGTCGATCTCCGTCATCAGCTACCAGCCGGGACTGCAGAATTCGCAGGCCGAGCTCCACCAGGCGATAGCCGATACCCTGCAAGACTTCGGTCTCTCGGGCGAAATTTTCTAGAGGTGGAATCCAATTGACGACTGATACTCACAATGACCATCGGCTGGAATTTCTCGATCAGGCCGCCTTGGAGCTGATGCGCGCCACCGGTCGCAACCAACTCATGCAGTGCGTGTGGGTCTACGAGCATCCGCTGAACGATGAAGGCCTGAAGCGGTTTCACCACAACCTGTACGCGTCGCTGGGCAGCCGTCTGATCGAACGGTCGCCGCTACCCTTCGGACGTGCGCGCTGGGTGCGCCCCGCCGGTTCGCCGGCGCCGATCCACTACGCCGAAACATCGCGGCCCCGCGACGAGTTGCTTGAGTGGGCCGACGACCTGGCGAGGCTGCCCATCGATCCCGAGCGGGGGCCCGGCTGGCATCTGGCCGCCCAGCCGCTCGACGACGGTTCCACCGCCGTGAGCATCATCGCCTCACACGTGATCGGGGATGGCACCGGCGCGCTGATGGCCGTCTTCGAGGCGATCACCGGCAACATCCGCAATCCCGGCTACGACGCACCGGGTTCGCGCACCCGCGGCCAGGCCATTCGCGCCGACCTGCGCCAAGCACTGCGCGATCTGCCCGTCACGGCGAGAACCGCCGTCAAGGCGGTCAAGATGGCGCGGGAGAAGCGACAGGACTTCGCCAACGCCCGGGCGGCCCAGGCCGCCACCTCGGACGGCCACCATGTCGTCGTCCCATCGGCAGCTGTCTACGTCGATACCGCGGAGTGGGATGCCAAAGCGGAATCCCTTGGTGGCAACAGCTATTCGCTACTGGCGGGGTTCGCCGCCAAACTCGGCGAGCATCTGGGGCGCCGGCGCGCCTCGGATGGAGCGGTCACCCTGGTGATCGCGATCAACCTGCGGGACAGCCTCGAGGACGATCGTGCACTGGCGATGGCGTTCGCCAACGCTACGGTTGATCCGACCGCTGTGACGAAGGATCTCACCGAGGCGCGCGACGGTGTCCGTCAGGCGAGGGAGAAGGCCAAAAACGAGCCGGACCCCACCATGGAACTGATGCCGTTGGTTCCCTGGCTCCCGCAGCAGGCCATCAAGGGCGTCGCCGATCTGCTGTTCGCCTACTCCGAGGATCTGCCGGTGTCGTGCTCGAACCTCGGCGATCTTCCCCCGGATCTGGCCCAGGTCGACGGCACTGCGGCCGAATACGTGCTCATTCGCGCGCTCGACACCGACGTGACGATGGGGGAGTTGGAGCGCTCGCACGGACAGTTGGTGGTGGTGTCCGGGCGGATCAATGGCAAGATCTCGATCTCGGTCGAGGCCTACGAACTCGGCGCACAGAATTCCAAGGAACGGCTGCGCTCGGTGGTGACCCAGACGCTGGGCGAGTTCGGCCTGACCGGCGTCATCAACTAGCAGGCCCGGCAATCCGGCCGCGCGGCGGAGCGTTTCCAGAGTTCGGGTGCGTCGTCACAGAACTGCGCCGCCGCGGCCGGAGTTTCCCGGCGGGATCGGCAGACGGTGTGTTGGCATAATGGTGTCCTGTGATCGGACCTGTTGACGAGGCTGCGGCAGAGCGGCTTCGGGTGCCCCGCGTCGGGAGCGTGTTCGTCACCGTGCTGATCGCCCATATCGCCATTGCGCTCGCCGTCGGGCCGGAGTCCTGGGACGACGGTTTCATCACGCTCTCGTTCGCCCGGACGTTCGCCGAGACCGGGCATATCGCGTTGACTCCGGTATCGGATCAGGTGGAGGGCGCGACCAGTCCACTCTGGTTCCTGCTGATGGCGGGGGTGTACGCCATCGGAGTGACGGGTTTCTCCTGGTTTCACCTCGCATCCCAACTGGCCGCCGCACTGTGTCTGGCCGGCGCAGCGGTGTTGTTCTATCGGTTGATCTGGCCGGCCGTGCCGCGGGCGGCCTGGTGGATCACCCTGCTGGTCTTCCTGCTGGGGCCGGTTCGGTCCGAGACCGGTAACGGGATGGAGATGTCGCTGCTGTGT
>JBFYOQ010000228.1:0-8957 GCA_041303735.1 Mycobacterium sp. | reverse complement strand
CGCACCGTGGATGACGCCACCGGTGGCGCCCGCGCCGATGGGGCTGCCGCCCGGACCGGCCGCCGAGACGCCGCCGGCCGCACCCGCGCCGCCGCCGGCCGCACCCGCACCTGCGCTACCGTCGGCCCCGGGGACCCCGCCGTGGATGGCACCCGTACCCGCTCCGGCACCCGAGCCCGCGCCAGCGCTTGGACCGGGCCCGCTGCCCGGACCGGTCAGCTGACCGAACAGGCCAGCTGACCGAACAGGCCGAACAGGCCGAGGCGGGCGGGGCCTAGACTAGCGTCGATGGCACAACACAGCACCGAACTCGAGAAGGCTGTCCGCGCCGCGCTGGCGAAGGTCATCGACCCCGAGCTGCGCCGGCCGATCACCGAACTCAATATGGTCAAAGGCGTCACGGTGGCCGACGACGGCGCCACCCACGTTGAGATCTTCCTCACCACCGACGCCTGCCCGAAGAAGTCCGAGATCACCGAGCGGGTCACCGCCGCGGCGGCCGACGTGCCCGGCACCGGAGCAATCCGCGTGACGCTTGATGTGATGAGCGACGAGCAGCGCACCGAACTGCGCAAGCAGTTGCGCGGGGATCAAGGGCTGTCGGGCGAACCGGTGATCCCATTCGCTCAGCCCGGCTCGCTGACCCGGGTGTACGCGGTGGCATCTGGCAAGGGCGGTGTCGGAAAGTCCAGTGTCACAGTCAATCTCGCCGCGGCGATGGCGGCCCGCGGTTTGAGCGTGGGTGTGCTCGACGCCGACATCTACGGCCACTCCGTGCCCCGCATGATGGGAACCTCGGAGCGCCCCACCCAGGTCGAGTCAATGATTCTGCCACCGATCGCCCACGACGTGAAGGTCATCTCGATCGCGCAGTTCACCCAGGGCAACACCCCGGTTGTGTGGCGCGGGCCGATGCTGCACCGCGCGCTGCAGCAGTTCCTGGCCGACGTGTACTGGGGCGACCTCGACGTCCTGCTGCTCGACCTGCCGCCCGGCACCGGAGACGTCGCGATCTCAGTCGCCCAACTGGTGCCGTCCGCCGAGATCCTGGTGGTCACCACGCCGCAGATCGCCGCGGCCGAAGTGGCCGAGCGGGCCGGTGCCATCGCGCTGCAGACCCGCCAGCGCATCGTCGGCGTGGTGGAGAACATGTCCGGGTTGCTGATGCCGGACGGCACCACGATGCAGATATTCGGCGAGGGCGGCGGCCGGCAGGTGGCCGAGAGCCTGACCCGGTCGGTCGGCGCCGAGGTGCCACTGCTGGGCCAGGTCCCCCTCGACCCGGCCCTGGTGGCCGCCGGGGACTCCGGTCTGCCGCTGGTGCTCTCCGCGCCGGATTCAGCGGCCGGGATCGAATTGCGCGGCATCGCCGACAAGCTGGCCTCGCGGCGGCGCGGACTGGCCGGGATGTCGCTGGGACTGGATCCCGCGGGACGCTAGGTGAGGCGCTAAGTCGCGTCGGAATCGAAGGGCGCGGTCACACTGGGCGCAGGGGTTGCAGCCGGCGCGGCGGTTGGCCCACCGGCGTTCGTGGGCTTGACGGCCGGGCCGTCGAAATTGCCGGTGAGAAATGAGTCGTCACCGTCGAGCAGGTGTTTGGTCAGCGCCGCCCGCGGAGTCATCCCGCGCAACTTCTGCAACTCATTGATCGGCGCGCGCAGGTCGTCGAACTCCGGACCGAGTTCCTCACGCAGCTGACCGGTTGCCCCACTGAGGTAGTCGCGGGCCTGCCGGATCGCGCCGGTGGTCCAGCGGATCGCGCCGGGCAGCCGTTCGGGGCCCAGCACCACCAGACCGACGACCACAAGGAGCAGCATCTCGCCCCACCCCAGATTGGCGAACATCGGATCAGTTGTCCGGAGCGGGGTTCACCATCAACGTCACCTTGCGGCCGTCGCGCATCACTTCGATCGGCTGGTCCTGCCCGATCTTGAGCTGGCGGACCGCGACGACGAACTCGTCGGCGTCGGCGACCGTCCGGTTGCCGACCTTGACCACGACGTCGTTCTCCTTGACACCACCTTTTTCGGCGGGACCGCCGGATTTGACGTTGGCCACCTGAGCGCCCGACGCGAGGTCGTTGCTCACCGACCGCGCTGAGAGCCCGAGGGTCGGATGGGCGATTTCTCCATCTTTGATCAACGCTTCTACAGTGGCCTTGACCTCGTTGACCGGGATGGCAAAGCCGAGTCCACTTGCGCTGTCGGACAACGACTTCCCGGCGGTGTTGATGCCGATCACTTCAGAGTTCATGTTGATCAACGGCCCGCCCGAGTTACCGTGGTTGATCGACGCGTCGGTCTGAACGGCGTCGATCACGGTGTCGGTGTCGGACCCCTCGCCCGACAGCGGTACCGGCCGGTTCAGTGCGCTGATGATGCCGGTGGTGACCGTGCTGCGCAGGCCCAGGGGCGCTCCGACCGCAACCACCTCCTCGCCGACTTTGAGCTTGTCGGAGTCGCCGAACCGGGCGACGGTGAGGTTGTCGACGTTATCGACCTTGAGAACGGCGAGGTCGGTCTTGGGGTCGCGGCCCACCAGGTTCGCCGGCACCTCTTTGCCGTCGTTGAACACGACGGTCATCTTGAACTTGCTCGGGGTGGCGGCGGCTTCGGAGATGACGTGATTGTTGGTGACGACGTATCCGCGCCCGTCGACCACCACGCCCGAACCCTGGGAGCCCTGCTCCTCGCTCTTGGTCTCAATGGTCACCACCGAGTCGGCCACCGAGGCGGCGACAGCCGCGAACCGGCCCGCCGGCAGGTCACCGTTGTCGGAGGTGGACAACGTCACCTTGGAGGTGGTGAACGCCTCGACGACCTCGGCCGTATTGCGGCCCACCCAACCGCCCACCAGACCCAGCAGTAGTGCGGTGATACCGAGGACGGCCAGTGCGGTGTAGGAAACCCGGCCGCCGAAGATCACCTCGCGCACACCGAGCTTTCCGGTCGGCGGGGCCACGGCCGCCGGTGCCGATTGCTGCAGTGCCGGGGTGCCCAGCGCCGCGCCGGTGGACGGGTCACGCCATGGGTCGGCCGGGGCGGCGGGCAGGCCGGCACCGGGGTCGAGTGCGCCGGAGTCGGCCGGATGCCGCTGCAACGAGTCGGCACCGGGATGCGGGCGGCCGAATGCTTCGGCCATCACCGGATCGGCCGGCTTCTCGGCCGGGCTGAATTCGTCGGCACGGCGGAAGCGGGCCGGACGGAGCGCCTCGGCGATGAAGGAACCCCGGACGCCCTTGGGCCGACCGAATGTCCGGCTGGCCTGGGGATCCACCGGCGGTCGCGACACCGGCCGGGGTGCCAGCCGGTTTGCGCCGCCGGAACTGTCCTTATCGGAACTCAACGTCAACCTCGATCCACACGTGGGCAGGATTGGCCGGGACTGCGGACCGGATTGTTCTGCGACAGCACCGGCCGCCCCGCACTGATTGCGATGGTCTTCACCCTACCGGCGCTTGCGCCGGACACGCGGGGCACGGGGCTCCGGCTGGTCGGCGCGCAGCGGCGGGGGCGCCGGATCCTCCGGAGTGGACTGCGGGATGGCCGCCAGCAGTCCCATCAGGGTGCTGGGCATGTTGACCGGCCGACAGTCCCGCAGCGCATCCCGGGCCTGGCTTTGGGCATCCACTTCAGCAGAGCACTGCGGGCATCGCGCCAGGTGGCCCGCGGCCCGCAGATGCGCCTTCATGGGCAATTCACCGTCGACGTAGGCCGCGACCGCCTCGACCGACAGGTGGTCGGTGGAACTGAATCGGGGCGGGGCGTTGAGTGCCTGGTGGTCGAGGGTGACGAAGTGATCCGGGAGCCACGACAGTGCCCGTCGGAACATATGCCCCGGGTCGACCATCGCCGGCTCTCCTCTCCTGACGCCCGCGTTGTAACCGCTAGCTAAGAATGTAGCGCGTGAACCGGGGTCAGACCGGTCATGACGGCGCCCTGTGGGGTTACAAACGCGCCCGTTCAGGCCGGCGCGGCGCCCGCCTGCAGCGCTGCGCCCGGGAAGTTGGCGGCCAGGAAGTCGCGCAGGGCCTGGCGGCCGCGGTGGATGCGACTGCGCACGGTGCCGAGCTTGACGCCCAAGGTGGCGCCGATCTCCTCGTAGGACAGGCCTTCGATATCGCACAGCACCACCGCGGCGCGGAACTCCGGCGGCAACGAATCGAGCGCCGCCTGCAGGTCCGGACCCAGGAGGGCGTCGTGGTAGATCTGTTCGGGGGTCGGCCCCGGCGACGGCACCCGGTCATAGTCCTCCGGCAGCGCCTCCATCCGAATACGCGCACGCCGACGGACCATGTCGAGGAAGAGGTTGGTGGTGATGCGGTGCAACCAGCCTTCAAAGGTGCCGGGCTGATAGCTCTGCACCGAACGGAACACCCGGATGAAGGTTTCCTGGGTGAGGTCCTCGGCGTCGTGCTGGTTGCCCGAGAGCCGGTAGGCCAGCCGGTAGACCCGGTCGGCGTGCTGACGCACCAGTTCATCCCACGACGGCATGGCCGCCCTGTCACCCGTCGCGTCGAACACGGCGGTGCCGTGCAGTTCGTCGGACGTCTCAGCCCAGTCCGTGTCACCGGCCGGTGCGGCGTGCGCCGCGGCAGACACAGCGGCAGTGGCCGTCAGTGAAGTGGTCGTCGGATCCTCCTGGGGTCCCGGCTCCTGCGGCACGATGCCGCGCGGTGCGTCAACGCTCACAACATCCGTCCGCGTGGGAGTATTCCCCGTCCGGTATTTCATGTGTTCACCCTCTCGCATCGCGGTGAGGAACCTCTGTGAGCAAACTTAGTGGAGACTAAGAAATTTTGGCGTTCATCCTGTTTGTTATGTACATCACGTCATAAATTGGTCACTGTCAGCAATCTCACAGTTAACTCATTCGGGGCAGCCGGGCGCGCCGGAGGCCGGGCAGGCTCCCGGTGCTGTCGCGGGGCCGGAACCAGGCGACATTCATCTACGCTTCGTCAGATGTCCACCACAGACGAACCCGCCGCGCCGCAGCCCAGCCGAGCTCAGCGGATCCTGGAGCACGCCGAGGTTTCGATCTCCGAGGACGGCATCGTCTCCGCCGCGCGGGAACGGGCGCTGGACACCGGCGCGGGAGCGGTGACGCCCGCCGTCGGGGCCCTGCTGAGCCTGCTGACCCGGCTGGGCGGTGGGCGGGCGGTGGTCGAGGTGGGCACCGGAGCCGGTGTGAGCGGGCTGTGGCTGCTCTCCGGCATGCGCGACGACGGCGTGCTCACCACCATCGACATCGAGCCCGAACACCAGCGACTGGCCAAGCAGGCGTTCACCGAGGCCGGCATCGGACCCGGACGCACCAGGCTGATCGCCGGCCGCGCCCAGGAGGTCCTGACCCGCCTCGCCGACGAGTCCTACGATCTGGTGTTCATCGACGCGGCTCCTTCCGACCACCCGCACTTCGTGGTCGAGGGTGTGCGGTTGCTGCGACCCGGCGGGGCGATCGTCGTGCACCACGCCAGCCTCGACGGCCGGGCCGGTGATCCGTCCGCCCATGATCCCGAGGTGACCGCCGTCCGGGAGGCCACCCGGCTGATCGCCGACGACGAGCGCCTCACACCGGTGCTGGTGCCACTGGGCGACGGCGTGCTGGTCGCGGTTCGGGACTGAACCCGCTAGGAGCCTGTGTCGGTTGTGCCCGTTTCATCGGCACTCTCGCCCTTATTGCGCGCAATGATCCGGACTTCGGTGATGGCGTTGCGGGCCACCGCACCGACCTCGACTGTCCAGTCCGTCAACTCGACTCGGTCTCCGGCTGATTCGGGTATGCGCCCCAGCACGACCAGAACGAGACCGGCAATAGTCGTGTAGTCCCCGCGTGGAGCATCGCCGAGTTGCACGCCCAGATCATCCAGGTCGTGAATCGGGAAACTGCCCGGCAAGATCAGGTCTCCGTCGGCCAGTCGGATGGCCGCGATGACATCTCGGTCGGTTTCGTCATAGATCTCGCCCACGATCTCCTCGAGCACGTCCTCCAACGTGACGATCCCAGCCGCGCCACCACGTTCATCCACGACGAGGGCGAACTGTTCCCGATCGTTTTTGAAACAACGCAACGCCTCCGAAACCGGGAGGCTGTCGGGAAGATTGAGGATCGGTCTGACCGCGCTTCCCAGAGTGGCCCCGTCGACCAGGAGATCGCGAAGGTGAACTACGCCGATCACCTCATCCAAGTCTCGGGAGTGAACCACCGGCGCTCGTGAGTGTCCCGATGCCACAAGCACCGTGCGGGCTTCTGCAAGAGGCATTCCTGACGGCAGTGTCACCACAGAGCGACGCGGAATCAGGATCTCACGCAAGATCCGCTCGTGAATCTCCAGCGCACCGGCGATCATCTGCCGCTGTTCGGGGCTGAGCACCCGCTGCACCGCGACGAGCTCCTGCAGTTCCCGGGTCGACAGTTGCTCACCGGTGCCGTCGGAACCTCCCCCCAGGATCCGAACCAAGACGTCGGTAGATCTGCCCAACAACCACACCAGGGGTTTGGTGACCGCCGCAAGCCTGTCCAGTGGCGGTGCGACAAGAAGCGCCCAGCGCTGCGGGTACTGCATCGCCAGCCGCTTGGGGACCAACTCGCCGACGATGATGTTGATGGCAGCCAGCACGAGGGTCACCGAGGTGATCGCGACGGCCTCGGCCGCACCGCCGAAGAAGTCCAGCGCCGGAACGAGCGGCTCCGCCAGGGTCACTGCCGCCGTAGCCGAGGCCAGATAGCCGGCGAGCGTGATACCGAGCTGGATCGTTCCCAGATACCGGTTGGGGTCGCGAGCCAGACGCACGAGTGCGCGTTCCCTGCGGCCGCGGGAGCGTTCCAGGGCGCGCAGCTGGCCCTCTCGTAATGAGACCAGGGCGAGCTCGCTGCCAGCGAACAGACCGTTGAGCAGGAGGAGCACCGTGATGAGACCGATGTCGAATGCATAGCGACCCATAATCAGGTTCAAGCCTATCCCCGCGGCCCCGGCACTCGCCCGTTACGGTTAATGGCTGGGTTAGCCCGCAAACGATCGTGGGTATGCAAGCTGCGCCGAAGGGAGGCCGACATTGAGCGGCGGAGGCCGAGGAGGCCGACATTGAGTTGATGACCGGTTTCGGCCTGGCCAGTGCGGCGGGCCTGAACGCCTACATTCCCCTGCTGTCGATGGGGCTGCTCGACCGCTACACCAGCCTGGTGAATCTGCCCGGCGGGTGGGCGTGGCTGTCCAACGGCTGGGTGATCGCGATCGTGGCCGTGCTGCTGCTCATCGAGATCGTGGCCGACAAGGTGCCCGCGCTGGACTCGGTCAACGACGCCGTGCAGACCTTCGTGCGGCCGACGTCGGGCGGCATCGTGTTCGGGTCGGGCACCGCGGCACAGACGGCGGCGGTCGCCGACCCGGCCGAGTTCGCCCGCACCGGACAGTGGGTTCCGGTGGCCATCGGAGTGGTCACCGCGCTGGTGGTGCACCTGACCAAGACCGCGGTCCGCCCGGCGGCCAACGTGGCCACCGCCGGCGTGGCGGCACCGGTGCTCAGCACCATCGAGGACGTCACCAGCGTCGGCCTGACCTTCATCGCGATCCTGATCCCGGCACTGGTGGCGGTGGTGCTGATCGCGTTGATAGGGGCTGCGGTGTGGTTACTGCGCCAGCGGCGCAAGCGGTTGCGCGCCCGGGCGGACGCGGGCGGCTAGATCCAGACGCCCTTACCGACGGCGACCACTCCGCCGGCACTGATCGCAAAGCGTTCGCGGTCCTTCTCCAGATCGACCCCGACCTGCTCGCCCGGACCGACCACGACGTTCTTGTCCAGGATGGACCGGCGCACCACCGCACCGCGGCCGACGCGGACGCCGGGCATCAGCACACTGCCCTCCACGATGGCGCCGTCGTCGACGACCACATTGCTCGAGAGCACCGACGTGCGCACCGAGGCCGCCGAGATGATGCTGCCCGCCCCGACCACCGACTCCTGCGCTGAACCGCCGTTGACGAACTTCGCCGGCGCCAGGTTCTCCGACTCGCCCCGGATCGGCCAGCGCTTGTTGTAGAGGTTGAACACCGGGTGCACCGACACCAGGTCCAGGTGGGCGTCGTAGAACGCGTCCAGGGTGCCGACATCGCGCCAGTATCCATGGTCGCGTTCGGTGGCCCCCGGCACTTCGTTGTCGTTGAAGTCGTACACCGCCGCCATACCGTCGCCGACCAGACGCGGAATGATGTCGCCACCCATATCGTGATCAGAGGTGTCGTCGTCGGCGTCGGCGCGGATCGCGTCGATGAGCACCTTGGTGGTGAAGATGTAGTTGCCCATCGAGACGAAGGTCTGCTCGGGGTTGTCCGGTGTGCCCGGCGGATCGGCGGGCTTCTCGACGAAACTGCGGATGCGGCCGGAGTCGTCGGCGTCGATGCAGCCGAACGCGCTGGCCTCCGCGCGTGGCACCCGGATGCCGGCCACCGTTGCGCCGGCGCCGCTTTCGATGTGGAACTTGACCATCTGCTCGGGATCCATCCGGTACACGTGGTCGGCACCGAACACCACGATGTAGTCGGGATCCTCGTCGTAGATCAGGTTCATCGACTGGTAGATGGCGTCGGCCGAGCCCGTGTACCAGCGCGGTCCGAGTCGCTGCTGGGCCGGCACCGGTGTGATGTATTCCCCCGCGAGGCCGCTGAGCCGCCAGTTCTGCGAGATGTGGCGGTCCAGCGAATGCGACTTGTACTGCGTGAGAACGCAGATCCGCAGGTATCGGGCGTTGACCAGATTCGACAGGACGAAGTCGATGAGCCGGTAGGCGCCACCGAACGGCACGGCCGGCTTGGCCCGGTCTGCCGTCAGCGGATAGAGCCGCTTACCCTCGCCGCCGGCCATGACGATGCCCAGCACGTGTGGCAACTCCCTCATGGGAGTAAACCTAGCCACCGCCGCTGGCAACGGCTAGGCCAACGCCGGTTTGGCACCGCCGGC
>JBFYOQ010000227.1:0-2684 GCA_041303735.1 Mycobacterium sp. | reverse complement strand
GGGCGGCCGCGACGCCTACGTCGCCGACACCGCCCGGGTGGCCGCCGCGCTCGGCGTCCCGGATCCACCTCGCACCGAGGCGCAGTTACGTGAGCGGCTCGCGGCCTACCGGCCCGAACTGCGCAGCAGCGAGGCCGCCCGCGACGCGGCCCGGTTCCTGCTGGTCACTCCCCCGCTTCCGGTACTGGCCAGGGCCCCGTACGGGGTGCTCGCCGCGACGAGTGTGTCGATGTTGCCGGGATGGGCCAGACTGCCGCTGCGGTTGCCCTACCTGCCGGCGCTGGAAGCCACGGCGGTTCGGCTGGCCGGCCGCGTCGCAGTCGGCGGCATCCGATGGGCCTTGTCCGCCAACCAGCAGGCCGAGCAGCGGGAAGTGATTGCCGCCCAATAGTTTTCGGCGCGGGCGGCGAACTCAGGCGTCGTCGTCGTCGAGCAGGTCCGGCGTGACCGCGGATTCGGTGTCGGGGATGCCGTCCTGCTTCGCCTTACGATCGGCCATCGACAGCAGCCGCCGGATACGTCCGGCGACGGCGTCCTTGGTCATCACCGGTTCGGCCAACCGGCCCAGTTCCTCCAGCGAGGCCTGGCGATGCTCCACCCGCAGCCGTCCCGCCGCGGACAGATGATCGGGCACGGTATCGCCCAGGATCTCCAGCGCGCGTTCCACCCGGGCGGCGGCGGCCACCGCCGCGCGCGCCGACCGGCGCAGGTTGGCATCGTCGAAGTTGGCCAGCCGGTTGGCGGTGGCCCGAACCTCGCGGCGCATCCGGCGCTCCTCCCACACCAACCGGGTGTCCTGGGCCCCCATCCGGGTGAGCAGGGCGCCGATGGCCTCGCCGTCGCGGATCACCACGCGGTCGATTCCGCGCACCTCGCGAGCCTTGGCACTGACGCCGAGCCGGCGGGCCGCCCCGACCAGGGCCAGCGCAGCCTCCGGTCCGGGACAACTCACCTCCAGCGCGGAGGACCGGCCCGGCTCGGTCAGCGAACCATGGGCCAGGAAGGCTCCGCGCCAGGCCGCTTCGGCATCGCCGACATTTCCGCCGACCACCTGGGCGGGCAGACCGCGTACCGGCCGGCCACGGACATCCAGCAGACCGGTCTGGCGGGCCAGTGCCTCCCCGTCCTTGGCCACCCGCACCACATAGCGGGTGCTCTTGCGAATTCCGCTTGCCGCGAGTACGTGAACGACGGCGTTGTAGCCGTAGAGGTCATAGATGTCCTTGCGCAGACGGCGGGCAATGCCGCCCAGGTCCACCTCGGCCTCGACGACCACCCGGCCGGAGACGATGTGCAGTCCCCCGGCGAACCGGAGCAGCGACGCCACCTCCGCCCGCCTCGCACTCACCGAGGTGACGTTGAGGCGGCTGAGCTCATCCTTCACCTCAGCTGTCATGGCCACAGGTCGTTACCTCTCGGTCCGTCTCGGGGCTGCGAGGGGCACGACGGTCGTCGCGGAATCCATGCCGGCCGAGTGCACCCCGCCCAGCGCCGCGGCCAGCTTTGCCGGATCGTGCACAGCCGTGCCGGGTCGGGACACCTCAGCAAACGTCACAGATGCCTCCAGCAGGGTCGCCGTGCGGCGAAGTTGGTCGCGCTCGCGTTGTGATGGCACACACGCCGCGTCGACGATAATGTCATGGACGCTGAAGCCGGGGGCGTGCTGGGCCAATACATGCAGATGCCGCTCAGCCGAGAACCCGGCCGTTTCCCCGGGTTCGGCAGCGAGGTTCAACACCACGGCCCGACGGGCCGGGGTCGACTTCAACGCAGCGACCAGCCCCGGCACCAGCACGTGCGGGATGACGCTGGTGAACCACGACCCCGGGCCCAGCACCACCAGGTCCGCTGCCATGACCGCGTCGACGGCCTGGCGGGTCGCCGGCGGATCGCCGGGCAGCAGCCGCACCCGGCGCACCTTGCCCGGTGTGGTGGCCACCGCGACCTGGCCGCGGATTACCCGGCTGATCCGCGGGTCGGTTTCCAGGCCGGCGACGTCGGCCTCGATCTGCAATGCGATCGGGCACATCGGCAGCACCCGCCCCTTGACCCCGAGAATCCGGCCCAGTTCGTCGAGCGCGGCGACCGGATCAGCGAGTACCTCGTTGAGCCCGGCCAGTAGCAGATTGCCGATGGGGTGGCCGGCCAGCGCGCCGTTACCGCCAAACCTGTGCTGGATGATGGTGGCCCACAGCCGACTATGCGGATTATCGGATGCCAAGGCTGCCAACGCCATTCGCAAATCACCCGGCGGCACGACGTCGAGTTCGGAACGTAACCGTCCTGATGATCCGCCGTCATCGGCGACGGTCACCACGGCCGTGACGTGTGGTGTCAGCCGCCGCGCAGCCGAGAGCGTTGCGTACAGCCCGTGTCCGCCGCCGAGTGCGACGATGCGGGGGGCTTTCATTCGCGCCCCAGGTCGCGATGCAGAACCCGCGCCGTCAAACGCCAATCATCGCCGAGCAGGGCGGCAAGCGCCTCGGCGATGGCGACACTGCGGTGCTTGCCGCCGGTACATCCGATCGCCACCGTCATGTACCGCTTCCCCTCCCGGATGTATCCGTCTGCCACCAACATCAATAGCTGATGGTAGGTCTGCAGGAACTGGGTTGCGCCGGGCTGGGCCAACACGTACTCGCGCACCGCGGGCGATTGGCCGGTCTGCGGGCGCAACTCGTCGA
>JBFYOQ010000226.1:0-4541 GCA_041303735.1 Mycobacterium sp. | reverse complement strand
CCGGGTGGGAGGTGGCCGACGCCTCCCGGCTGAGCTACGGGCAGGCACTGCTGCTCAAACAGACCGGCCCCGCGCCCCTGCCCGGCGTGGCCGCCCCGACCGCCAGCGACACCAGCATCCTGATCGGCCGGCTGGACCTGAAGCTGTTCGCCGGCGCAGAGTCCGACAACAGCAAGGCCGCGGTCCGGCTCGCATCGGATATGGGCGAGTTCTTCATGCCGTTCCCGGGAACCCGGATCAACCAGGCGACCGCGCCGATCCAGGCCGGGGACATGCCTGGATCCGCGGCATCCTACGACGTCAAATTCACTGACACCGTCAAGCCCAACGGCCAGATCTGGGCCGGCGTGGTGGGCTCGGCGGGGACGCAGCGCAACCAGCCCGGCGACCGGTGGTTCGTGGTGTGGCTGGGAACGGGCAAGGATCCGATCGACACCGAGGCGGCCAAGGTGCTGGCCTCCTCGATCCGTCCCTACACACCGCCGCCGCCTCCGGCAGCGCCGATACCGGACCCCAACGCACCCGCGGTGCCGCCCCCTCCGGGTGATCGGGTGGGAGTCCCGATGCCTGTCACGACGCCGGTCCCGGAGATGATGCCAGCGGGCTGAGACGGTTCAGTGGCGGGGTTTGTGCCCCTGATCGTGGCCTCTTGGGCACGTGGATCGTTATCAGTGTTCGCTATACCTGGAAGACACGGTCGGCGGTCGGCGTCCGGCCGCAGATCCGAGGAGGTCCGCCATGGACATCATGGCTGCAACTGAATTCCTGGCCCGCTCGTCCACCACGACCAGCGTCGGCTGGATCGGCTACATCATCATCGGCGCCATCGCCGGATGGCTGGCCGGCAAGATCGTCAAGGGCGGCGGCTCCGGGTTGTTGATGGACATCGTCATCGGTGTCGTCGGCGCATTGATCGGCGGTTTCCTGCTCAGCTTCTTCCTGGACACCGCCGGCGGCGGATGGTGGTTCACACTGTTCACCGCGACGCTCGGCGCGGTGATCCTGCTCTGGATCGTCGGGAAGGTCCGCAAGACCTAGCGTGGCGATGCGTGCCTGGCGGGTCCGCCGTCCCGGCCCGGTAACCAGCCGGCCGCTGGAGTTCGACGCGGCTGCGGCCGTGCCCGAGCCCGCCGCCGGCGAGCTTCTGGTGGCGGTGCGCGCCTGCGGAGTGTGTCGGACCGACCTGCACATCACCGAGGGTGATCTGCCGGTGCACCGGCCGCACGTGACGCCGGGACACGAGGTGGTCGGGGAGGTGGTGGCACTCGGCGACGGCGCCACCGGCTTCGCCACCGGTGACCCTGTGGGCATCGCATGGCTGCGTCACACCTGCGGGCACTGCGCCTACTGTCTGCGTGGCGACGAGAACCTGTGTCCCGAATCCCGTTACACCGGGTGGGACGCCGACGGCGGCTACGCCGAGTTCGCCACCGTCCCAGCGCAATTCGCGCTTCGCCTGCCCGATGGATACAGCGACACCGAGCTGGCGCCGCTGTTGTGCGCCGGTATCATCGGTTACCGCTCACTGCTGCGTGCCGCACTGCCCATCGGTGGCCGGCTCGGCATCTACGGCTTCGGCGGCAGCGCGCACATCACCGCCCAGGTGGCTCTGGCTCAGGGCGCCGAGGTACACGTGATGACCCGCGGCGCCCAGGCCCGCGAACTGGCCATGGCACTCGGCGTCGCCTCAGCCCGCGGCGCGGCCGAGTCGCCGCCGGTGGACCTGGATGCGGCGATCCTGTTCGCACCGGTCGGCGAATTGGTGCTGCCCGCACTGGAGGCTCTGGACCGCGGCGGCACCCTGGCCATCGCCGGCATCCACCTCAGCGACATTCCGCCCCTGGACTACCAGCGCCACCTGTTCTACGAGCGGCAGGTCCGCTCGGTGACGTCCAACACCCGAGCCGACGCCCGGGCGTTCCTGGAATTCGCGGGTCGCCATCACATCGACGTATCCGCGGTGGCTTATCCGCTCGATCAGGCCGACCTGGCGCTGACCGATCTGGCCGCTGGAGCCGTCACCGGCGCCGCGGTTCTGCTGACGTGAGTCAGGACAGCTGCCAGACCAGCGCTGCGGCGAGTGCGCCGATGCCGTTGAGCGACCAGTGCAGCGCGATCGGCGCGATCAGGCTGCCGCTGCGGCGGCGCAGCCAGGTGAAGACGAAGCCGGCAGCCGCGGTGGCCAGCACGGCCAGCACGATCCCCGCCAGCATTCCTGCCACGCCACCGCCGAGGATCCGGCTGAACCCGACGTTCCCGCTGGTCAGGCCAAATGACGACGCGATGTGCCAGAGACCGAACAGCAGCGAGCCCGCGGCGGCCACCCCGCGGACACCCCAGGCCCGGTCCAGCGCGCCGTGCAGCACGCCGCGGAACGCGAGTTCTTCGGGGATGACGGTTTGCAGCGGGATGATCACCATCGAGGCGATCAGCGCCCCGGACAGCGTCGCGTAGCGGTCGTTGAGGAACATCGGCCTGGTCCACGGCAGTAGGGCACCCACCGCCACCACGGTCACCACCAGGGCGACCGCAGCCAGCGCATAGCGCGCCCCGGAGCGCCAGTGCTCGCGGCCCAGGCCCAGCTCGGCCCAGCCCAGACCCCGTGCCCGCACCAGCGCCACCAGGACGGCCGCGGCCACCGGGACGACCGCGATATTCGCCAGCGGCGTGCTGAAGTGGGCGATCAGATTGGTGAACGCCAACACCACGACGACCACGCCGATATCGACGTAGACCCGGAAATGGTTCAGTGCCGCCAGCTGTGCCAGCGCGGGGTGGGCCTGCGCGGCCACCGCGCTCTGCTCGGACATGACCCCCGAATCATACCGGCGGTCGGGGTCCGGCCCCCGGCGCGAGCGTGTCACTAAGCTCTCACAACGGGGCACTCAGAACGGGAATAACGGAAGGCGGGTCGTGTCTTGTCCAGGACCAGGGCCGCTTCGACCACGCAGCCGCTGTTGGCGTCGCTTCGGGTGCTCGACCTGTGCGACTCCGACGCCGACGCCGTCACCCGTCTGCTGGCCGACCTCGGCGCGGACGTCCTCAAAGTGGAACCGCCCGGGGGCAGTCCGGCCCGCTCGGAGCCGCCCACCCTGAATGGCATCTCCATCCCGTTCGCCCTGCACAACGCGAACAAGCGATCGACGATCCTGGACCCCGGCAGCGAGATCGACCGGCGCCGGCTGATCGAGTTGGCCGGCGAGGCCGACATCGTCGTCGACAGCGGCCGGCCCGGGCTCGCGCGGGCCTTCGGTACCTCTGCTGAGAAGCTTGCCGACCGGTTCGCCCATCTGGTCACGATGTCGGTGACCGACTTCGGGGCAACCGGACCGCGGGCCTCCTGGACGGCCACCGACCCGGTGCTGTACGCGATGTCCACCGCGCTGTCGCGATCGGGCCCGACAATCGGGACGCCGGTGCTTCCGCCTGACGGGATCGCCTCGGCGACCGCCGCCGCCCAGGCCGCCTGGGCGCTGCTGGCGGCGTATTACAACCGGTTGCGCTGCGGCACCGGCGATTACATCGACTTCGCCCGCTTCGACGCGGTGATTCTCGCGCTCGACCCGCCGTTCGGTACGCAGGGACAGGCGGCCACCGCCCGCACCCGCGGCGAGCGGTGGCGGGGCCGGCCCAAGAATCAGGACCTGTATCCGATCTTCGGATGCCGTGACGGTCACGTGCGGATCTGTGTGCTCTCGCCGCGGCAGTGGCACGGCATGCGCGCCTGGCTGGGGGAGCCGGAGCAGTTCAGCGATCCCCGCTTCGACACCATCGCCGCCCGGGTTCAGGCGTTCGGCGAGCTGGGCGCTCTGATCGCAGCGCTCTTCGCCGATCAGACGATGGCACAGCTCGTCGCCGACGGCCAGGCTCACGGCGTGCCCATCGCCGCGGTCCTGCCCCCGTCGGCGGCGCTGGAATCCGACCACTTCGCCGAGGTCGGCGCGTTCACCGGCGCCGAGCTGGCGCCAGGGGTGCCGGCCCGGGTCCCGGTGGGGTACTGGGTCGTCGACGGCCACCGGGCCGGCTGGCGGACGCCGGCACCGGCACCTGGCTCCGATGAACCCGGATGGCTGCACCCGCCATTTCGCCCCGAACCGGGCGACACGGCCGGGCAGCTGCCGCTGACGGGCATCCGCGTCGTCGATCTGGGGATCATCGTCGCCGGCGGCGAGCTGAGCCGGCTGTTCGGCGACCTCGGGGCCGAGGTCATCAAGGTGGAGAGCCACGCCTACCCGGACGGACTGCGTCAGACACGCGAGGGCCAGGCGCTCAGCGAAGCCTTCGCGCGGGCTCACCGCAATAACCTCGGGTTGGGCCTGGAATTGCGCACCGAGCAGGGCGCTGCCCTATTCGAGCGCCTGGTGGCGGCCTCCGATGCCCTCTTCGCCAACTTCAAGCCGGGAACGCTTGCCGCGCTTGGCTTCTCCTACGCTCGGCTGCGGCGGATCAATCCGGGCCTGGTGCTCGCCGAGAGCAGCGCGTTCGGCGACACCGGACCGTGGAGCACCCGCATGGGGTACGGCCCGCTGGTGCGGGCCACC
>JBFYOQ010000225.1:0-8053 GCA_041303735.1 Mycobacterium sp. | reverse complement strand
ACAGAGGGGCGGACATGACCGCGACGAGCAGGGTGGCGGCGATCGACTGCGGCACCAACTCCATCCGGCTGCTGATCGCCGACCGTGCCGGCGGGCGGCTGACGGACCTGCATCGCGAGATGCGCATCGTCCGACTGGGACAGGGCGTGGATGCCACCGGCCACTTCGCCCCCGACGCGCTGGTGCGCACCGAGGCCGCGCTGGCGGATTACGCGGAACTGATGCGCCGCTACGAGGTCGGCACGGTGCGGATGGTGGCCACCTCGGCCACCCGCGACGCATCCAACCGCGACGAGTTCTTCGCGATGACAGCGACATTGCTGGGATCTGTGGTGCCCGGCGCGATCGCCGAGGTGATCAGCGGAACCGAGGAGGCCGAACTGTCCTTCAACGGGGCGGTCGGCGAACTCGACTTGGCCGCAGCACCTTTCGTCGTCGTCGACCTCGGCGGCGGATCCACCGAAGTGGTTCTCGGCAAGGGACCCGCGGCGGGCGGAGTCGAGGCGAGTTTCTCCGCGGACATCGGGTGTGTGCGAATGACGGAGCGCTGTCTGCATTCCGATCCGCCGACTCCCGCCGAGGTGGCCGACGCGCGCGCCGTCGTGCGGGAACGCCTCGCCGAGGCGTTACGTCACGTCCCGGTGCAGCGGGCCAGGACCTGGGTCGGGGTGGCCGGCACGTTCACCACCATCGCCGCTCTGGCGCACCGGTTGCCGACCTACGACTCCGAGGCGATCCACCTCTCCCGGGTGGGTTTCACCGACCTTCTGGAGGTCTGCGGGCAACTGATCGTGATGACCCGCGAGCAACGCGCCGCGCTGGGCCCGATGCACGAGGGACGGGTCGACGTCATCGGCGGCGGGGCGATCGTCGTCGAGGAACTTGCCGCCGCTCTCGGCGAACGTGCCGGCATCGACGAACTCGTGGTCAGCGAACACGACATCCTCGACGGGATCGCGCTGTCGATCAGCTGACCCCCACGGGTCGAACTAGCGGGCTCGTTAGAGCTTGACCTTGCAGCCGCTGCCGATGTTCTTGCAGTGGGCGAGGCTCTTACAGGCGTTGCAACGGCAGGTGCAGCCGCCTGTCCGCTTGGTCTCGGCGATACGCATCGGGATCTCTTTTCGCTGGTAAGACGATGTTCCTTCCTCAGGATACGGGATGATATGCGTGGTCGTGCATCGAATTTGCCGCAGAACGGTGTCGCGTAGGTTGAGTAAGCCGTTTTCGGGCCGGCCCCCATAGCCCAATTGGCAGAGGCAGCGGACTTAAAATCCGCACAGTGTCGGTTCGAGTCCGACTGGGGGCACTCATCGTTGCTGCTAGAGAGGCATCCCTACGAGCGACTAAGTACCGGAACTCACGACCACCGCGACGGGACACAATCAGCGGGTGTACGGAACCGGGCGAACTAGCGAGACCCTCGTATCTGGTCTCTTTTGAGACCGGATAAGGGACACCCGGTTGTCCTGCTACTCGATGACCGTCCACTGGGTCGGGCCGCTCTCCGCTTTGTCGGTGTCGTTGCCCGACTCGGTTCCCGAGCAGCTGCCACTGTTGGTCTTGCGCCACACGCCGGGTCCAGATCGGGCGGTCACCGTTCCCTGCGGGCTGAACGTGAAGGTGACCGGCGCGGAGGTTTCCATCTGCCAGAGGCAGTCGGGGTCGGTCGCATCGTGGCCAGTCTGGTTAGTCGTCGAGGTACCGGCCATCTCCAGCCCGGAGAGGGTCCCGGTGAAGCTTCCCGTGTAGGTGTCGACCTGGTAGGGGTCGTCCCAACTCGCTGTGCAGGTGACAGTGTCGTTAGTGCCCAGGCTGCAGTCCTGCACCGGGCCGTAACCCTCGCCACCTATCCGAAACCGCTTCATCGGCGGCAGGCCTTCTGGCGCGCCGTTGTCCGATGTGGCTGTCGGGACAGCGGCGGTGGTGCTCGTCGTCCCGATGAGCTGAGGTCCGGGGGTAGCGCCACCCGGCGAACTGCACCCCATCGTGAGGACACTGACCAACAGCGCGGTCGCCGAACCGCGAGGGAAATTGAACCCCATCCCTTCGGCCGTCGCAGTGCGGTCAGTAGTCGGAGTTGTCGTTGATGCAGGCGCGGTAGGCATCCATGCACATCGCGACCGCTTCCGTCGGCACATAACGCCCACCGAAGGTGGTCTCCTGCGCGCTGCCGGACATGCACGCCTCCCTTTGATCTTCGCAGCTCTGCGCAGGTGCCCGCTCGAAGGGACCGGCCAGCGCGCACGGGCTGACCGGTACCGCGTGGGCCGCCGAGGCCGAAAGTCCGGCCACCGGCAGTAGCAGCCCAGCCGCCGCAGTCGCCGCAGTCGCCGCCAGCGTGGAAATCCGATTGACAGTCATCCGTGTGCCCTCCTTTGGTCTCCCGACCCGTTTTCGATGTTCACACGCACGAAATCGACCGTCTAGGGACCTTCGGCCCTGCTCCTCGACCCGGCCAGGCCGGATAACCTTGGCCGATGAGGTCGTGGAGATCGGCTGTGCTGATCGCGGCGGGCATGGTGGCGTTTTCGGTGGCACCGGCACTGGCCGCACCCGACGACGACACCGCCCCGGTGGACGGCATCGACAGCTACCCACTGGCCGAGGGGAACTACACCGTGTCCGGCCCCTCGAACTACGGGTGGGTGTTCTTCCGGACATCTGACGGGCGATCCTGCGGCATCGCCCCCAACGGTGGCCCGGTGGGATGCGACGCGGTCGCCGCCGATGCCCCAGTGGGTGCCAACCAGACCATGGCCACAGGTTGGAGTGCCGCCGAGTACCTCTCGTCACAGACTCCGACGTTCACCCGCAACGCCCCAGTCCTTCCTGCCGGTCAGCGTGTCCAGACCATGGGTGCGGGATGCGCGGTCGATTATCAGGGTGCGGTGCACTGCCAGACCCAGGGCAACCACGGCTTCATCCTCTCCGCCGACGATGCGGTGCTCTGGTAGCGGTCTTCACCCGGTCGCTGACCACGGTGCGGAGTTCTCCCACCGCCAATCCGTGGCGGTCTCGGTCCCCGAACAGCTGCCGCTGCGGGTTGTTCGCTGGACAGCACCTACGCGGTGCTGCCCGCGCTGCCAGCTGAGCCGGGCAGCACCCCTCGGCGGAGAAGGACTTCCCGCACTGCCCCTTTCGGGGTTTAGCTGCTAATTTGGGCGGTCTGATGAAGCCTGCGTTCGGGGAGTCCGAAGTATCTGGGGGCCTCGCCGACAGCGTGCGTTCCAGCCATCTGCTATGCGACCTGCGGCGCTCGGAGGAACGGCACCGCTTGCTGGCCGAGAACGCCTGGGACGTGGTCTGGACGATGGCGCTGGACGGCTCGATCACCTACGTCAGTCCGGCAATCGAGCGGGTTCGCGGCATCACTGCATCGGAGGCGATGGCCCAGACCCCTGACCAGGTCAACCCGCCATCCTCGGCGGCCATCGTGGCCGAGTATTTCAGTCGTCTGTTCGCCGCGATCAACAACGGATCGGAGCTGCCAGAGTTCCGTGGGGAGCTTGAGTACTACCGCGCAGACGGGTCGATCATGGTCGGCGAGTTGCAAGTCATGCCCCATGTCGGAAGCGACGGGAAAGTCGTCGAGATTCTCGGTGTTACCCGCGATATCAGCGAGCGCAAGCTTCGCGAAGCTGCTGAGGCCCGCTACCGCAGACTTCTGAACAACTCGGCGATCGGCATGGCCGTGTTCACCCCTGACGGCCAGTTGGAAGCGGTCAACCAGGCGATGTGCGACTTCTTCGGCTACGACGCCGACACACTGCGCACGAAGACCTGGCAAGAGTTGACCGCCCCGGAATATCTGGAAGCGGACTCCCACAATGTCAATGAGGTGCTGGCGGGTCGCATCGAGTCCTACCGGATGAAAAAGCTGTACATCCACGCCGACGGCAACCTGATCTGGGGCGATCTGTCGGTGAGCTGTCTGCGCACGCCCAGCGGCGACGTGGAGAGTTTCCTCGCCCAGATCATCGACATCACCGCCGAAGTGGAAATGCTTGAGCAGCTAGCGGAGCGGGACGAGCGCAACCGACTGCTTGCACGACGCCTGCAGGTGCAGGCCGAGCGCCTCGCGGCGGAACTTAACAGTGCCGCCGCGTACGTATCGTCGATCCTGCCCGGTGACCTGGAAGGCCCGGTGCGCGTCTCCTCCCGCTATCTGCCATCCGAGGAACTCGCCGGGGACAGCTTCGACTACCGGTGGATAGACGACGACCACCTGATCGTCTACCTGATCGACGTGTCCGGGCACGGGGTCGAGCCTGCCCTTTTGTCGGTGTCGGTGCACAACCTGCTGCGCTCCGGCTCACTGCCCCTGCCGACACTGCTGGCCCCCGAAAAGGTGCTGGCCGAACTCAACCGGCTGTTCCAGATGGATCAACATGGCGAGCACTACCTGACGATGTGGTTCGGGGTCTACGAGGCGTCCTCACGCACCCTGCGCTACGCCAGCGCCGGTCACCCCCCAGCCTTCGCCGCCACCCCCGACACAGCCAGCGCAACGACCGAACTAGCCACCGGCGGCCAACCCCTCGGCATGTTCGGCGACACCGTCTACACCCAGGAGACCTACATCGTGCCGCCGGGCTGCCGCATCCTTCTCTTTAGCGACGGTGCCTACGAAGACGCCCAAGCCGACGGTCGGCGGCTATCCCTGACCGACTTCAAAGACCTGTACACCCGGCGGGCCGGATCGTCCCTCGACGAACTCGTCGACACCCTGCGGAGTCTCACCCCATCTGGAAGCTTCGGCGACGACTGCTCCCTCGTCCGACTGGAGTTCGACTGATCAAAAACTTCACGTGCTGAAAACCCGTCGCGGCAGCCGTCAACGCCTCGTTCTGGGAGTGCGTGTAGACCGCCTGGGTGAACCCCGCCGAGGCGTGTCCCTTCGCAGCCCGGGTTAGGTATCGGAAAAGCGCGCTTGCTCGCCCTCGACTTCGGCGGCCCCACAGGATCCCCTTGCCGACGGCCTCGTCGGTCAGGTTCATGTGATCCCAGCGTGTGGCGTGGCCGGGGCCGGGGCACCCGGCCAGCGCGGCACTGCCGGGTTCAGACATTCCTGCTACTTTATTTTTCTGATGGCGGCTGCAAACGGGGAGTCCGAAGCGTCTGAGACCCCTGACACAAGCGATGCAACGCGTTCGCTGCCGCGGGCCAGTGCCGACGCGCTTCTTGATCCGCATGTGCTCCTGGAAGCGCATCGAGATTCACACGGGCAGGTCGTTGATTTCATCTACCGCGAAGTCAACCAGGCAACGTGTGATTACCTGGGGTTGTCTCGGGAGGATTTGCTCGGTCGCGGGTTGGTGGAGATCATGCCGGGTGCGAAGGGAGCACTGCTCGACGGTTACATCCGGTGCCTGGAGACCGGCGAACCGGTGATCCTCGACGACTTGTCCTACGACAACGAAGTACTCGCCGACACCCGCCGCTACGACCTGAGGGCCACTCGGGCGACACCGAGTTCCATCACTCTCACCTGGCGCGATGTCACCGAGCGGCTTCGGTCGGCGCAACTGCTCGCCCAGGCCCGCGATTTTGAGCGCAAGGCGGATTCTCGCTACCGCAGACTTCTGGACAACTCTGGGATCGGCATGGCCGTGTTCACCCCTGACGGCCAATTGGAAGCGGTCAACCAGGCGATGTGCGACTTCTTCGGCTACGACGCCGACACACTGCATACGAAGACCTGGCAGGAGTTGACCGCCCCGGAATATCTGGAAGCGGACTCCCGCAATGTCAATGAGGTGCTGACGGGGCTCATTGAGTCCTACCGGATGAAAAAGCAATACATCCACGCGGACGGCCATCTGATCTGGGGTGATCTGTCGGTGAGCTGTCTGCGCACGCCCAGCGGCGATGTGGAGAGTTTCCTCGCCCAGATCATCGACATCACCGCCGAAGTGGAGACGCTTGAGCAACTAGCCGAGCGGGACGAGCGCAACCGGCTGCTTACGCGACGCCTCCAGACGCAGGCCGAGCGCCTCACGGCGGACCTGAACAGTGCCGCAGCCTACGTCTCATCGATACTGCCGGGTGACCTGGAAGGCCCGGTGCGCATCTTTTCCCGCTATCTGCCATCCCAGGAACTCGCCGGGGACAGCTTCGACTACCGGTGGATAGACGACGACCACCTGATCGTCTACCTGATCGACGTGTCCGGGCACGGGGTCGAGCCTGCGCTGTTGTCGGTGTCGGTGCACAATCTGCTGCGCTCCGGCTCACTGCCGCTGCCGACACTGCTGGCCCCCGAAAAGGTGCTGGCCGAACTCAACCGGCTGTTCCAGATGGATCAACATGGCGAGCACTACCTGACTATGTGGTTCGGGGTCTACCAGGCATCGTCACGCACCCTGCGCTACGCCAGCGCGGGTGCCCCTCCGGCCTTCGCCGTCACTCCCGACGCCGCCAGCGCAACGACCGAACTGACCACCTTCGGCCTACCCCTCGGCATGTTCGGCGACACCGCCTATACCCAGGCCAGCTATACCGTGCCGTCCGGATGTCGCATCCTTCTCTTCAGCGACGGTGCCTACGAAGACGGCCATGCCGACGGTCGGCGGCTGTCTCTGACCGATTTCAAAGACCTGTTCGCCCGCCTGGGCGGAGCGTCCCTTGACGACTTCGTCGACACACTGCGGAGTCTCACCCCGACTGGAAGCTTCGCCGACGACTGCTCCCTCGTTCGACTGGAGTTCGACTGACAAGGTGTGCAACCAGACCCACGAAGGCGGTCAGGATCGCCACCGCCGGCACCGCATGGGGGGTCTCGGTGTCTCGAGGGTGTCACAGGTTGTGCGTGCGAGTGCACGACTGGAACCGATCCGGCGAGCCATTCTGGCTGGTGCAGCGATAGCCCAATTGGCAGAGGCGGCGGACTTAAAATCAGCACAGTGTCGGTTCCGAGTTCGACTGGGGGTACAAACCACTGCGGTTCATACGTTGGCCACCGTCGGCAGTTCTATAACGGGTGTCGGGGGCTTATGGCACTGTGAAGAAGGATCCGCATCAGCACCCAGGGGGGATATGTATGAGGCGTGTGATTGCATCATTGATCGCAGCGGTGATCGCCGCTATGGCATTAGCAGGCGTGGCGAACGCAATTCCCGAACAGGGCACACCTGAATTCGATAGTTACATGCAGGCTCTGCAACGCAACGGATTCAATCTGAATCCGGACACTGCATGGCGGGTTGCGCACCAGGCGTGTATCGGCGGGATACCGGGTTACATCGGGCTGGAATTGGCCGCGCAGGGGGTAATCGGCCCCGGAGCGCAACAGCGGCTGATGAACGTGGCGATGCAGTACGCCTGCCCCGTGCAGTAGCCGCCCGCGTCAGTCCTTATCGGCTTCGACATCGGTGGGCCGGCCCGCCGTGACCCCGAGATCCTTCAGCACTGCCTGAGCCGCCCGGCGGCCACTGACCAACGCTCCCTGAATGGACGACGTATCCCGGTGGTCGCCGGCGACATAGAGACCGGCTGCCGCGCGGACAGGGCGTCGCAGTTCGAACGGCACCGGCATCGCCGGCAGCGCGTAGGGGATCGGGTAGCTCGCGATGAGTTCCCAGTGATCAGTCGGCACGCCGTACAGCCACGCGAGGTGTTCGCGCACCGCGCTGTCCTGCGCTGGTGTGTCCCACACACCCAGTGCGGACGCCGCAACCAGTGCGCATCCTGGCGGGGCGTAGTCGGGTGCGGCATGGCTCATCACCACGGTGTTGATCAGTGGTCCGCGGCCGTCCCCGTCGAGGATGAGCACGGCCTCGCCGTCGGCGAGTTCGGTTGGTGCGCAGTCGGGTCGGTAGTACCAGGTGGTGACCGAGCGCGCCGCGGGTGCGCTGATACCCGGGATCAGGCCGGCGGCGGTCGTGGGATCGGTCGCGACGATGACGGCCTCGGCGGCGTGAACGTCACCGCCGGTGACATCGACACCTCCCGCCGAGACCGAGGCGACCCGATGGTCGGTTCGTACATCAAGGCCGGCGGCGAGTTGCTCAGGAATGCGCTGCATCCCCAGCGCCGGGACGCTCGGGGTGCC
>JBFYOQ010000224.1:0-8666 GCA_041303735.1 Mycobacterium sp. | reverse complement strand
CCGACGATCCGGTCCTGCACACCGCTGCGCTGGTCTACTCGTCAGACACCACCGTGCTGGACTCGATCATCACCACACACGGGCTGTCGTGGGGATGGGACCGTATCTTCGCGGTCACCATCGACCACTCGGTGTGGTTCCACAGGACGGTCGACTTCTCCGACTGGGTGCTGTATTCCACGGCATCCCCGGTGGCCTCCGAGTCCCGTGGCCTGGGCGCCGGACACTTCTTCAACCGCGCCGGGCAGGTGGTCGCGACGGTGGTCCAGGAGGGCATCGTCAAGCACTTCCCCGGCCCCGGAAAGTAGCGCCGGCTGTACCGAGGGCTACGGCGTCGGTGTCGCGGTGACGGTGAACCGGTTCTCCACGGACTGTCGGAACTGATCAGAGCACAGCTGCACCCTGTCGCGGTCCTGGCCGGCCTGCTGAAGGCAGTCGAAGTAGTCTCCGGCGCCCACTTCGTTGAAAAGGCCCACCCAGAAGGCGATGAATGCCAGCCCGGCGATGATCGCGATGACGCCCAGGATGATGCCGGCCAGTGCCACGCCGCCGTTGGTGGCCTCGCCACGCTTGGCGCGAGTCCTGCCGACGAACCCGAGGATCACCGCGACAACACCGAGGATGATGCCGCCCGCAACGGAGAACGTTGTGATCAGGGCGATGATCCCGACGACTAGTGCGGCCACCCCGATGCCGTTGCGGAGCACAGGTGGCGGGTAGCCGCCGTAAGGCATCGGTGGCGGGGGATAGCTGCCGGGATAGGGGCCCGGAGGGTAGGCGTACGGGTACGGGGGCGCCTCCGGAGGCGGGGCAGAATACGGGTTCGGAGAGTCTGTCCGGCCGGACCAATCCGGGGTCTGGGTCATGGCTCCCGCTTCACTCCACTGGGCTTCACTCCACGGTGGTCAACGTCGGTTGCCAGGGTACCCGCCGGGGGCGTTGGCAAAAGCGAGGGCGCGCCCCCGCGGCCTTCGATCCGGCCGGGATGCGCGCCCTCGCGTCGACAGACGGTTACGAATTGAGTCAGCGAGCGCCCAGTGCCTCGCCGACGGCGGTCCGGACCTCTTTGCCGGTCTTTCGAATACCGAACGCGGCGATGATCTCGAAGATTCCGATGATCACCAGCCAGATACCCACCACCAGGGTCAAGGTGGCGAGGGAGGAGATCGGGTAGGCCAGCAGCACGATGCCGCCGATGACGGTGATGACGCCGACGAACACCATCCACCAACGGCCGGGGGTGTCCTCATCGCTGAGGGCCGACGCGGCTTCGGCGACGCCGCGGAAGATGAACCCGATGCCGATCCAGATGGCCAGCAGCCAGATCGCATCTCCGATGTGGCGGAACGCCAGGACCGCGAGCACCAGCGAGGCTGCGCCGCTGATGAACAACAACGCTCGTCCCCCTCCGGAGATGTGCTGGGTGAACGCATGGAAGACCTGGGAGATCCCACTCACCAGGAGGTAGGCACCGAAGAAGATCGCTGCGACGAGAATCGTCGCCGCCGGCTTGGCCAGCATGAGCGCGCCGAGGATCACCGACAGGATTCCGGTGATCAACACAGACTTCCAGAGGTGCCCGAGCAGAGGTCGGCCAGATGTAATTGTCATGCCGCGAATTGTTTCATACAGAACCGGCAGGATGCCGGATTGAGCCTTCAGCAGGTCAGGGGCGTCGATGAGCTGTAGGTTGCGATGTGGCGTGACTGGCGCCGCGTGTCGGCAGAAAAGAGAGCAATGTGTTCACACGACAGGTAGGTCCGGCTTCGTGGTGGCGCACCGCGGCGGTACTCGCCGTCGCCGCGGCGGTGAGCCTTTCGGGCTGCGCGAGCAAGACCGAAACCGGTTCCGGCACTGAGCCCGGACCCACCACCACGACGACCGCGGTGAGTCCGAAGAAGGTCGACGACATCGCGGCCACGGTGCCCGAAGACATCCGCAACTCCGGCAAGTTGGTCGTGGGCGTCAACATCCCCTACCCGCCCAACGAGTTCAAGGATCCCGAGGGCAAGATCGTCGGCTTCGATGTCGACCTGATGAACGCTGTCGCCGCGGTACTCGGCCTCACGGTCGACTACCGGGAGTCCGACTTCGCCAAGATCATTCCGTCCATCGACGGCGGCACCTACAACGTGGGCATGTCGTCGTTCACCGACACCAAGGAACGCGAGAAGCAGGTCGACTTCGTCACCTACTTCTCCGCCGGCACGCTGTGGGCGCAGCGCCCAGGCGAGGCCATCGACCCGAACAACGCCTGCGGGAAGAAGGTCGCGGTGCAGGCGACCACCGTCCAGGAGACTGACGAACTGCCTGCCAAGAGCAAGGCATGCGTGGATGCCGGCAAGCCGGAGATCCAGATCATCAAGTTCGACGGGCAGGACGCGGCCACCAACGCCGTCGTGCTGGGGCAGGCCGACGCGCTGTCGGCCGATTCACCGGTCACCGCCTACGCGATCAAGCAAAGTAAGGGCAAGCTCGAGACCGCCGGTGAGATCTTCGACTCCGCGCCGTACGGATGGCCGGTCAAGAAGGGCTCACCGCTGGCGCAGTCGCTGCTGAAGGCGCTTGAGCACCTGATCTCGACAGGCGACTACAAGACCATCGCCGCGAACTGGGGCGTCGAGTCCGGAGTAATCGATAAGCCGGTCATCAACGGGGCGGTCAGCTAGCGCCTATGGCAGAACAGTCCGCACCCGCCGCCATCGATGCCGTTCCGCTGCGGCATCCATGGCGGTGGGTGGGTGCGGTTGTCATCGTCGTCCTGCTTGGCTTGTTCGTCTACGGCGCGGCCACAAACAAGGCGTACGGCTGGTCCACCTACGCCGAATACCTGTTCAACGACAGGATTCTGTTCGGTGTCTTGAACACACTGCAGTTGACGGTGTACGCCATGGCGCTCGGGGTTGCGTTGGGCATCGTCCTGTCGGTGATGCGACTGTCGCCCAACCCGGTGTTCCAGTCGGTGGCCTGGGTGTTCCTCTGGATCTTCCGCGGCACTCCGGTGTATGTGCAATTGGTGTTCTGGGGTCTATTGCCGACGATCTACCAGAACATCCAGATCGGCGTGCCGTTCGGGCCGTCACTGTTTCACCTCAACCTGCAGAGCCTGTCCATCCCATTCCTGCTGGCGGTGATCGGGCTCGGCCTCAACGAGGCCGCCTATATGGCTGAGATCATCCGGGCGGGCATCACCTCCGTACCGGAGGGGCAGAGCGAGGCATCGACCGCTCTGGGCATGTCCTGGGGAATGACGATGCGCCGCACCGTACTTCCGCAGGCGATGCGGGTGATCATTCCGCCCACCGGCAACGAGTTGATCAGCATGCTGAAGACCACCTCGCTGGTGACCGCGGTGCCGTACTCCTACGACCTCTACAGCATCGCCTCGCGCGAGATCGCCGCGCGCACCTTCGAACCGGTTCCGCTGCTGCTGGTCGCCGCCACCTGGTATCTGGTGGTGACAAGCCTGCTCATGGTCGGTCAGTTCTACCTGGAGAGGTACTTCTCCAAGGGCATCTCCCGGCAGCTGACATCCAAGCAACTCGAGGCCCTGGCGAAGGCCCAGACCGAGGCGGGCCACGTATGACCCCGATGGTCCGTGCCGAGCAGGTCTGTAAGAACTTCGGCGCACTGCCCGTCCTCAAGGGGGTGACGCTGTCGGTGGACCGCGGCCAGGTACTGGTGCTGGTCGGCCCGTCGGGATCGGGCAAGTCGACGTTCCTGCGCTGTATCAACCATCTGGAAACCGTCACGGCCGGCCGGCTCTACGTCGACGGCGAACTCGTGGGCTACCGCGAGAGCCGCGGCAAGCTCTACGAGATGTCCCCGCGCGATGCCGCCAAGCAACGCCGCGATATCGGCATGGTGTTTCAGCATTTCAACCTGTTCCCGCACCGAACCGCTCTGGACAACATTCTCGAGGCACCGGTGCACGTCAAAGGGACCAAGAAATCCATGGCCACCGAGCGGGCCCGGGAACTGCTCGCCCAGGTCGGATTGGGCGACAAGTCCGACGCCTATCCCGCGCAGCTGTCCGGCGGCCAGCAGCAGCGGGTCGCCATCGCCCGCGCCCTGGCGATGGACCCCAAGCTGATGTTGTTCGACGAACCCACCTCGGCGTTGGATCCCGAACTCGTCGGTGAGGTACTGGCGGTGATGAAGAAGCTGGCCTCGGAGGGGATGACGATGATCGTGGTGACCCACGAGATGGGATTTGCCCGCGAGGTCGCCGACGAACTGGTCTTCATGGACGGCGGGGTGATCGTGGAGAGCGGGCCGCCGCGCGAACTGCTGGGCAACCCGCAGCACGAACGCACGCAGGCATTCCTATCCAAGGTGATGTAGCGCGGGCTCAGCGGGTGGGGATCCGCGCCGACTCGCCGTCGATGGACAGCTCTTCGACCACGTCGTCATCGGCAATCGGGACGGCCGCCTTGCGGCCGGTCAGATACCAGGTTCGCATCACGCCTTTGCCTTTGATCTCCACCTCGCCACGCTCCTCGAAGGTGAACGCGTGGCGCAGTCGTTCGTAGACGTTGTGCGGCACCTGAATACGACCCTCGATATCGGTGGACTCCATCCGGGAGGCAACGTTGACCGCGTCGCCCCAGACGTCGTAGAAGAACTTCCGCGCCCCGACCACGCCGGCCACCACCGGACCCGCGGCGATCCCCATGCGCATCGGCACCGGCATGCCGCGCGGATCACGCAACTCTGCCACCGCCCGCGACATGTCCAGAGCCAGAGCGGCGATTGCCTCCACGTGTTCGGGCTGCGGTACCGGAACGCCGCTGACCACCATATAGGCGTCACCGGTGGTCTTCACCTTCTCCAGGCCGTGGCGGTCCACCAGCCGGTCGAAGGTGGTGTAGACCCGGTCGAGGAAACGGACCAACTCGGTCGGGTCCATCTCGCTGGCGCGTTCGGTGTAGCCCGCGATATCGGCGAACAGGATCGCGGCGTCGTCGTAGCGGTCCGCGATCACCCCATGCGAGGGATCTTTGAGCTTGGCCGCCACACTGGCCGGCAGGATGTTGGCCAGCAGGGCCTCGGAGCGGTCGTATTCGACCTCCATGGCCGCCTCGGCCCGCGCCACCTCCCGCATGGCGTACCAGACGGTGGCGAAGATCATCAGGCACGCGCCCACGGTGGCGAGCACGAATCCCGCGTCCAGCGCCCAGCGCGGCTGGATGCCGGTGTCCGGGGGGACCAGGAACTGCATCGCCACCAGCAGTCCCGCACCGATGCTGACCACCGCTGCGGCCAGCTTCAGGTGCTCCACGCCCAGCACCAGGACCGCCAGCGACGCCGAGACGAGGTAGTAGAACTGCACGCCGGAGTCGGTGCCGATCTGGGAGCCCACGAATGTCAGGGAGGAATAGGCCAGGACTACGAACACCAGCGAGGCGATGATGCCGCCGAACCGGTGCAGCAGTGGCACTCCGAGAAACACCACCGCGGTCGCCAGGTTGATGAGTCCGATGTAGAGCACCCGGTCGCCGGTGATCGTCTGCAGGACACCCAGCGTCGCGGTGATCGCGGCGGCGATCCAGGCGGCGAAGTTCAGCACCCGCTGTGGGCGGGTGACGGCGTCGGCCCAGTGCTGATTGCGTGCCGGGGGCCGGCGCTGCAGGCGCTCGCAGTCCGACCGCCGGAACCGGTGCTCCGGCAGTAACCGTCCAGCGCGCGCCCGCTCGGACCTCACAGGAAAAGACTAGCCCCCGGGGCTAGCGTGTGTCGCTGTGGACGTGCACGAAGTGGCTGTGGAACGAGTCATCGACGCCCCGGTGGGGACGGTCTGGGAGCTGATCACCGACATAGCCCTGATGCCGCGGTTCAGCAGCGAACTGCAGCGCGTGCAATGGGCCGACGGATTCGACGCCCCGCGTATCGGTGCACGCTTCGCCGGAGTGAACCGCCACCCCAGCGTGGGGGAGTGGACGACGACATCGACCGTCGTCGAGTACGACCGACCACGGATCTTCGGCTGGGCAGTCGGCGATCTGCTTACCCCGGCTGCCACATGGCAATTCGAGCTGACGCCCTTTGATGACGTCTGCGCCGTCCGGTACACCGCGCGAATCGGTCCCGGCCCCTCGGGGGTCACCATGCTGATTGAGCGACAGCCGGACCGAGCGGCACAGATCATCGCCGATCGGTTGGGTGCGCTGTCTGCTGCGATGGCTGCAACACTGGCCGGCATCGCCGGCCTTGCGCAGGGCGAGTAGCAGGCAGCTGACCTTTACAGGTTCATACGAGTCAGCCCCCGGCGCTCCTGTCGGCTTCGGTTGCCGTGAGTCAGTTGCCGAGGAAGAGGTACCAGAGGCCGTCGTCGCCCTGGTTGCACTGCCACTTAGAGTAGGCGCCGTCGTTCTCGGTGATCTGAACGTGCGGGCCATCGGCCTGGCATGCCTGCGGTGTTGAGTAACTGCCGTCGACCTGGATGATGTCGGCGCTGGCCGTTCCGAGGCCGGCTGTCATGAGTGCTCCCGTAGTGAATGCGGCGGCGATCACGAAGGTTTTCATCTGTCGATATCCCTCCCGCGGTCGTGACGACCGCGATCGTTACCGCAGCGAGATACCGCGGAACTGTGACACTTTCGATTGTTCGGCCGCAATTCAATGGACCGTCGGAGCGAGAGTGGAACTAGTTCTCCCTGACGGCGCCGGCGCGGCAGTGGTGCCTCGCGGTTCCCGCCCTGTGCGCCGATGTCGGGGGGCTAAACCAGCTAGCATTCTGGTATGTCTCGGGGGTGTTGCTTAGGTACTCACTTTGTCCAGTGACGGCACCGGATCCCGTCCGGAGAACACCGCAGAGATTAGGATGCTGCTTCGGGCCACCACCGGCGCACTGCTCGACCCGCAGGTCCTCTTGGAAGCGGCGAGGGACTCCTCCGGTCACGTCGTTGACTTTCTTTTCACCGAAGTCAACCAGGCGACGTGTGACTGCCTCGGGTTGTCACGCGAGGAATTGATCGGTCGCGGTGTGTTGGAAACGATGCCCGGCATCAAGGACGCCTTGTTTCCCGACTGCCTGCGGTGTTTGGACACCGGGGAGCCGCTGAGACTTGACGGCTTCTCCTACGACAGCGAAGGTCGCCTTGACACGCGCCGCTATGACCTGAGGGTCACCCGTGCGACGTCAAAATCGCTTGTGCTCACGTGGCGTGATGTCACCGACCGTTTCCGTGCCGCGGAACTCATCGCCGGCTCCGAAGCTAGGTTGCGTGCCAGCGTTGACAGCATGATTAATCCCCATGTCGTACTGGGCGCGGTGCGCGATTCCGACGGGCGGGTGGTGGATTTCCGTTACCTCAGTGTCAACCGGGCCGCGTGCGCCTATCTCGGGCTTGCCGAGGACGAGCTGATCGGCCATAACGGGCTTGAGACTTCGCCGCACTTCGAGGGTTCGGAATTGGCGCAGCGCTACGTCCAGTGTTTGGAGGATGGGGAACCCGTAGTCCTTGATGATTACCCGTACTTCAACGAAATTCTCGACGATGGCCGCCGCTACGACATCCGCGCCACCAGGGCCGGTGCCGATTTGCTCTGCCTTACGTGGTGCGATGTCACCGAACGTTTCCTTGCTGCGCAACGCCTCGCCGCTTCCGAACAGCGCTACCGCCTGCTGGCTGAGAACTCCGGTGACGTGGTCTGCCATCTCCGAGACGGTCAGGTGGTCTGGGTTTCACCGTCGATTGAAGCTGCGCTGGGAAAGCCGCCTGACTACTGGCTGGGCCGCAGTGTTCTGGAGTTTGTTCCGCCGGAAGATGCGTCGGTGGGCGCCGCGATGCTGACGAGGCTCGCCGACGGCAGCACGATACGGGAACGTATCCGGGTTGTAGCGACCGATGGCGTCGCGCACTGGTTCGACATGTTCGCCAGACCTTTCTACGCCGCGGAGGGTCACCAGGACGGTGTGGTGGCCGCGCTTCGTTTAGTCGATGATCAGGTGGCCGCGGAACAGTCGGCAGAGGACGCGCGTGAGCGACGGGCTAAGTCCGATGCGCGTTACCGCCGGTCGATGGCGACCGCTGCTATCGGCATGGGGCTGCTGGCCCCGGATGGACGATTTGTCGAGGTCAACCCCGCGCTGTGTGAGCTGCTCGGCTACGCCCCGGAGACATTGATTCAGAAGACCTGGCAGGAGCTGACGCCGCCGGAGCATCTGGCAGTGGGTGACGAGGAACGCGACGCCATCTTTGGGGGCCGATCGGACTCGTATCGCATCGTCAAGCAATACATCCATGCCGATGGTCATCGCATCTGGGTGGATGTGTCGGTGAACTGCGTTCGCGATGAGAACGGGGAGGTGGAGAATTTAGCAATTCAGATCGTTGACATCACCGCCACCGTGAACGCCAGTGAGCGCAATTATCTTCTGACCAAACTCCTCGAAGAAAAGTCACAACGGTTGGCGGCCGAATTGGAAAGCGCCGCAGACTACATGAAGTCGATCATGCCGCAGGACCTGACCGGCAAGGTCCCTGTCACCTCGCGCTACCTGCCGTCACGGGAAGTCGGCGGAGACTGCTTCAACTACTCCTGGATCGACGAGGATCACTTACTCGTCTACCTAATCGACGTATCCGGACACGGGATCGAACCCGCACTGCTGGCGGTTTCCGTGCACAACTTGCTACGGTCCGGGTCGTTTACCACTGACC
>JBFYOQ010000223.1:0-4384 GCA_041303735.1 Mycobacterium sp. | reverse complement strand
CCTTGGTCGCGTTGGGGTGCTGCTCGGTCTTGACGAAGTCCTTGACGGTGATCAGCCCGGTCAGGAGTCCGTTTCCGTCGACGATCGGCAGTTTCTCAATCTTGTTGCGGCGCAACAGACCTAGCGCCGCATCCGCCGTCACACCCTCCTGGGCGGTGATCAGCGGTGTCTTGGTCATCACCTCCGCCACGCGCTTGTCCATATCGACCTCGAAGCGCATGTCCCGGTTGGTGATGATGCCCACCAGGGCGCCCCGTGCGTCGACGACCGGCAGCCCGGAGATGCGGAACCGAGCGCACATGGCGTCGACCTCGGCCAGGGTCTGATCCGGTGAACAGGTCACCGGAGCGGTCACCATGCCGGCTTCGGACCGCTTGACCGTCTCGACCTGGCCGGCCTGCTCGGCGACGGAGAGGTTGCGATGCAGCACACCCATCCCCCCGGCGCGGGCCATCGCGATCGCCATCCGCGCCTCGGTCACGGTGTCCATGGCCGAGCTGACCAGCGGCACCCGCAGGCGGATCTTGCGGGTGAGCTGGCTGCCGGTGTCCGCGGTGGCCGGCACCACATCGGAGGCGGCCGGGAGCAGCAGGACGTCGTCGAAGGTCAGGCCCAGCATCGCGATCTTGTGCGGGTCGTCACCGCCGGTGGGCACCGAGGCGCCGGTTACGGCTTTGGACATCGGTACGGCCTCCATCAGCGGGTGTAACACGTCGATTGCCTCATCCTATCGGCCCGCCGGCTGCCGCCTTGGGTGTTACCTGGCTGGTGTTCCCTGGCGCGAGCGCTGGGCCGCTGCGTAGGGTGGAGGCGTGCGCGACCACCTGCCACCGGGCCTGCCGCCCGACCCGTTCGCCGGCGATCCCGATGACCCGTCGGCGGTGCTCGACGCCCTGGAACCGGGCCAGCCGCTCGATTCCCAGGAGCGCTCGGCGGTCGAGGCCGACCTCGCCGACCTCGCGGTCTACGAGGCGCTACTGGCACACAAGGGTGTACGCGGGCTGGTGGTGTGCTGCGACGAATGCCAGCAGGACCACTATCACGACTGGGACATGCTGCGCGCCAACCTTCTTCAGCTCCTGGTGGACGGCACCGTCCGCCCGCACGAGCCCGCCTTCGATCCCGAGCCGGACGCCTACGTCACGTGGGATTACTGCCGCGGATACGCCGATGCGTCGCTGAACGAGGCGACCACGACGGACTTCGATAACTTCCGCTGAGCGCAGGCGATAACTTCCGCTGAGCGTTAACCGGCCGCGACCGGCACCGTCGTGGTCGTGACCGGGATCGGCACCGCAGTGGTCGTCAGGGCTGACTCCTCCGGGCTGGAATCCGCCGGGCTGGAATCCGCCGTCGTCTCAACCGTCGTCTCAACCGTCGTCTGCGCCTGCGTGGTGGTGGCCTGAGCTGGGGAGGCGACCGGGGCGTCGGTGGTGGTCGTGGGCGCGGCGGCGGTCGTGGACACCGGACTCGATGCCGGACTGCTTGAGGTCACCCTCGGCGCGGCCGACGTGGTGGTGACCGCAGCCGAACTGGTGGCCTGTGCCGCTGACGGCGAGGACGTTGCGGCCGACGACGCGACGGAGGACGATGCCGCCGACGGTGCCGAGGTGGTCACCGGTGCCGCGCTGGTGCGCGTGGTCGTCGGGGTGGCCGTCTGGGTCGAGGTGGCCGACGCCGGGGACTGGCTGCTCGTCGGTGCCCCGGTGGTAGCGGTTGTGCTGTCGGGGGACGCACTGGTGCCGGTCTGCTCAGCGGACGTGGGCGCCGAGGTGGTCGTCACTGCCGAGGTCGGGTCGCTCGGGGACGGCGCAGTCGGCACGCTCGTCGGCGGCGCTACCGCCGGGACCAATTCGGCGGCCGTCTCCGGGACGGTGTAGATGATGCCAGGGGCCGCAGTGGCCTCCGGGTTCCGCTCGACCACCTTGGCCGACAGGTCGTTGAACTCGTCGAACAGATCCTGCTTCTGTTGCTCGTCGCCGATCGAGGCCACCTGGGTGCTGACCGCGACCAGCTTCTCCTGGGCCTGCTGCCAATCGCCCTGGGCGATCAGCGCCTGCACCTGATTGAGTTCGGAGCGGGCGGCCAGTGCCACCGCGTCGTCGCGCACCTCTTTGGGTGCGCCGAACCGCATGCTGCGCAGTCCGTAGAGGGCATCGCCGGGTCCGGCCCCGGCCACCACCGCGCCGAAACCGCCGAGGCACAGCACCGCGGCAGCCGCGGCACCCACCACGCTCAGACCGCGCCGGTTTTTCATGGGGGTCACCGAGGCAACCTGCTTATCGGCACGCTTATCGCGCCGCAGGCCGCCCGACTTCTCGGCCAGGCCGGCGTCGAGCGCGGCGATGGCCTGCGGTTCGGAGATCAGCCCGGTAGCCGGGGGCCAGCGCATCTCGTCGCGCCAGCCGCCGAGCAGGGCGGCCAGTGCCGCATCGGCCGGGTCCTCCGGCGCGATAGGACCGCCGCCGGCCAGGGCGTCGACGAAGCTGTCGCTGCGGCGGATGTCGTCGAAGGACGGTTCGTTATCCGGGGAACGTCCGAAGTCAGGCATATTCGTGCCCCGCTCCGGCGATCTCGGACTTCAGCCGCGCCAGGGCGCGGTGCTGGGCCACCCGGACCGCTCCGGGGGTGCTGCCGACGGCTTCGGCTGTTTCCTCCGCTGACATCCCGACCACGATCCGCAGGGTGAGGATCTCGCGTTGCTTCTCCGGCAGCACGGCGAGGAGCTTCTGCATCCGGGCGGCGGAATCGGAGTTGAGCGCCATCTGCTCGGGGCCGGCGTCGAGGGAGAGCCGCTCCGGCACCACGTCGGTGGGCTCGGACCGGTTACGGCCGGCGGCGCGGTGAGCGTCGGCGACCTTGTGGGACGCAATGCCGTACACGAAGGCCAGGAAGGGGCGACCCTGATCCTGATAGCGCGGCAGCGCCTGGATGGCGGCCAAGCAAACCTCCTGTGCGACGTCGTCGGCGGAGAGTCCGACCCGTTCCGAGGACCCGATTCGGGCCCGTATGTAACGGATCACGATGGGCCGGATGATCTCCACCACTTCCCGGAGCGCATCCCGGCTGCCAGCCACTGCCTCAGCAACGACGGCGTCGAGACGCTCTCCTGGAATGGTCATCGACGACGGCATCTCCAACGTTACGCAGGCGGGTCTGTGGGGCTATTGGCTCAGACACAGACAATACGGAAGGAACTGCACTTCACCGGTTAGCCGCCGCGCAGGCAGCCGCCGTGCCGCGCGACGAAGGTTGCGCTTCGATCACGGATTTGGGCCACCTCGCCCGGGCTGTGCCGCGCACTGCCGATCCCGGCCAGCAGGCAGGCGACAGCCCAGCACAGCGGCACCAGACCGACCCCCTCGCTGTCGGCGAGGACGTCATCGGCCACCCGCCGCGATCCCGGCAGGTCACCCGCGCTGCACAGGGCGGCGGCCAGCACGACGTCGCTTTTCACCTGATGGCGGCGCAGGCCCGGTGCAGCCGTCGCGGCCAACTCAACCCCGCGCTGGGCGAACCCGCGCGCCGCGACACCGTCACCGGCCGCCATCGCCAGTTCGGCCCGAACCCACGCCAATCTGATCGCCAGCCGCGGCGGCGGGTCATCGGCGCGGGCGTGCACCTCCGCAGCGCGCTCCAGCAGGGCTGCGGCGGCGGCCAGGCGACCCACCCCGAGCGCGTCGGCGGCCAGGCCGACCAGGGCGTCGACGACCGCCTCGGTGTCCGGCCCCGCCCGGGCCAGCGCCGCGCCGTCCCAGCTTCGAGCCTGTAGGTGGCCGCCCTGCTGGCGCAGAAAGGACCCCTGGGTGCTCAACGCCAGCGAGGCCAGCCCGCCGGCCGGGCGTCGGCGAACCAGCTCGGCGAGATCGGCCCGGGCGCTGGCGTAGCGGCCCTGGCCGCCGGCGGCGACCGCGCGCAACCACAGATCGGCGCCGGTGACCGCGGCCGGCAGCGGCCAGAGACCGGGGTTCGGGCCGAATGCCGCGGCGGCGAGGGGGGTCGGAGTCATCGTCAGCGCCACGCTATCCCGCCGCCAGAAATGCGGATTAAGAGTTTGTGGTCGCCACGTTACGGCTGTGTCAACGGACGGGGCCGGAAATTAGGTCGGGGCGGCCATCCGGGGGCCCCTGCTGGGCAAACCGTCCGCCAAACGCCACTCAAGATGAACACGACGTAAATTCGCTCCCTACGGCTATGCGATTGCGCACATCCGAGGCGCTTGACTGGCTTTCTCGCGCCCTCCTACCGTGAGGCCCACGAGTAGTCAGCGCCGACGGAACTCGACGCAATGCCCGAGAGGGTGTTCACAACTCAGATGTGCGAGACCCGCACTCAGAGAAGGGGTTTCACGATGCTACAGCCGCAGCAGCTTCCCGGACCGAAC
>JBFYOQ010000222.1:0-10633 GCA_041303735.1 Mycobacterium sp. | reverse complement strand
ACCGGAAACGCCTACACCGGCGGCGCCGCGCGGCTGCCCACCACGCTGGCCGAGGCGGCGGAGCTGTTCGAGTCGTCCGCCATCGCCCGCGACGCCTTCGGCGACGAGGTGGTGGAGCACTACCTCAACAACGCTCGTATCGAGGTGGAGGCGTTCAACGCATCGGTCACCGACTGGGAGAGGGTGCGCGGGTTTGAACGCTTCTAGCGGGCACTCGCAGCCACCGGTGATCGGCCTCACCACCTATCTCCAGCAGGCCAGCTCCGGGGTCTGGGACACCCGCGCCAGTTTTCTGCCCGCGGTCTACCTCGACGGGGTCACCCGGTCCGGCGGGATCGCCGCCCTGTTGCCCCCGCAACCGGTCGACGGGCAGATCGCCGATCGCGTCATCGACGGCGTCGACGGGTTGATCATCACCGGCGGGCGCGACGTCGACCCGGTCTACTACGGCCACCCGCCGCATCCGGCCACCGACGAGCCCGCGACCGACCGTGACTCGTGGGAATTCGCTCTGGTGGCCTCGGCGCTGCGGCGCGGCGTGCCGATCCTGGGCATCTGCCGCGGCGCGCAGGTGCTCAATGTGGCCCTCGGCGGCACGCTGCACCAGCACCTGCCTGACATCCTCGGCCACAGCCGTCACCAGCGCGGCGACGCGGTGTTCTCCACCTCGACGGTCCGCACCGTTGCGGGCAGCCGGCTGGCCGGGTTGATCGGGGAGTCCACCGAGGCGCAGTGCTACCACCATCAGGGGATCGCCGAACTGGGTGCGGGGCTGGTGGTCAGCGCCACCGGTGACGATGTCATCGAGGCGGTGGAGTTCCCGGGCGACGATTTCGTCCTGGCGGTGCAGTGGCATCCGGAGGAGACCCTCGACGATCTGCGTCTGTTCGCCGGTGTTGTGGAGGCCGCCCGGGCGCGTGCGACTGATGTCGATGGCGCCCTTCAGCGGGCGACCCAGCGGGCGACTGACAGGGTGAACCCATGACCGCCACCACAGTGCTGATCAATCCGGCCACCGAGGAGCCGCTGCGCAGCGTCGAGCAGTGCGACGGCGCCGCCGTCGATGACGCGGTGGCACGCGCCAAGGTCGCCCAGAAGTCCTGGGCCGCACTGGCCCCGGCCGAGCGTGCGGCAGCACTGCGCGCCTTCGCCGCGGTGGTGGACGCCCATGTCGGCGAACTCGCCGCGCTCGAGGTGGCCAATTCGGGCCACCCGGTGTCGGCCGCCGAGTGGGAGGCCGGCCACGTCCGCGATGTGCTGCAGTACTACGCGGCGGCACCGGAGCGCCTCAGCGGTAGGCAGATTCCCGTCGCCGGCGGCCTCGACGTCACCTTTCACGAGCCGATCGGAGTCATCGGGGTCATCACCCCGTGGAACTTCCCGATGCCGATCGCGTCATGGGGGTTCGCGCCGGCACTGGCGGCCGGCAACGCCGTGGTGCTCAAGCCCGCCGAGTGGACGCCGCTGACCAGCATCCGGCTCGGCGAGTTGGCGATCGAGGCCGGATTGCCGCCCGGCCTCTTTCAGGTCCTGCCCGGCAAGGGCAGCGTGGTGGGGGAGCGGTTCATCACCCACCCCGATATCGGCAAACTGGTCTTCACCGGTTCCACTGAGATCGGCACCCATGTGATGGCCGGAGCGGCCAAGCAGATCAAACGGGTCACCCTGGAGTTGGGCGGCAAGAGCGCGAACATCGTCTTCGCCGACTGCGACCTCGAACGCGCGGCGGCGACCGCCCCCAATGGCGTCTTCGACAATGCCGGTCAGGACTGCTGCGCCCGCAGCCGGATCCTGGTGCAGCGCAGCGTGTTCGATCGCTTCATGGAGTTACTTGAGCCGGCAGTCGCGAGTGTCACCGTGGGTGATCCGGCCGACCGCAGGACCGATATGGGCCCGCTGGTGTCGCGCACGCACTTCGAGTCGGTGGCGGCGTATGTGCCCGACGATGCCCCGGTGGCATTCCGGGGTTCCGCGCCGACGGGCCCCGGATATTGGTTCCCGCCGACGGTGTTGATCCCGGACCGGGGAGACCGCACCGTCACCGAGGAGATCTTCGGCCCCGTGGTTGCGGTGCTGCCCTTCGACGACGAGGCCGACGCCATCGCGTTGGCCAACGACACCGACTACGGTCTCTCTGGCTCGATCTGGACCGAGAACCTCTCCCGCGCACTGCGGGTGTCGCGGGCCGTCGAGTCGGGAAACCTCAGCGTCAATTCGCACTCGTCGGTTCGCTACAGCACTCCCTTCGGCGGGTTCAAACGCTCGGGTTTGGGCCGCGAACTCGGACCCGACGCACCGGAGCATTTCACCGAGACCAAGAACGTGTTCTTCGCGATGGGAGAAGCTCAGTGACGCCGGAGGGCAGGAACGAAGTGACTCGGGATCGGGCAAAAGTCGATCTCACTCAGCGTCTGGCCGGCCGGGTTGCCGTGATCACCGGCGCGGCAAGCGGTATCGGTCTGGCGACCGCCCGGAGGATGCACGCCGAAGGCGCCACGATCGTGGTCGGCGACATCGACCCCGCGGCCGGCGAATCCGTCGCCGGGGAGCTCGGCGGAACCTTCGTGGCGGTCGACGTCGCCGACGAGGCGGCGGTGGACAACCTGTTCGACACCGCGGCGGCGAGGCACGGCCGCGTCGATATCGCGTTCAACAACGCCGGGATCTCACCGCCCGACGACGACCTCATCGAGAACACCGGACTGCCGGCCTGGCAGCGGGTGCAGGATGTCAACCTCACGAGCGTCTACCTGTGCTGCCGGGCGGCGCTGCGGCACATGGTCCCGGCGGGCCGCGGCTCGATCATCAACACCGCGTCCTTCGTCGCGGTGATGGGCTCGGCGACCTCGCAGATCTCCTATACCGCCTCCAAGGGCGGCGTGCTGGCGATGAGCCGCGAACTCGGCGTGCAGTTCGCCCGCCAGGGCATCCGCGTCAACGCGCTGTGCCCGGGCCCGGTCAACACCCCGCTGCTGCAGGAACTGTTCGCCAAAGACCCCGAGCGGGCGGCGCGGCGGCTGGTGCACATCCCGCTGGGGCGGTTCGCCGAACCCGATGAACTCGCTGCCGCGGTGGCATTCCTGGCCAGTGACGACGCCTCGTTCATCACCGCCTCGACGTTCCTGGTGGACGGCGGCATCAGCTCCGCCTACGTCACCCCGCTGTAGTTCAGCGCCCCGACGGCCGCCGAAACGGGCCGGGAAGTTGCGGGCGCTCCGGGCTTTCGGTTCCACCATCAGGGTAGGCTCAGGCCGTTGTTCTTCGGGCGGTGCGGAAACCGGTGAGATTCCGGTGCGGTCGCGCCACTGTGTCCGGTGTGAAAGCCGGTAGCCAGACCTCCCGCCCGAAGTCACCCACGACGGGGACGCGTCATCCCCAGGCGGAGGTTCTCCCGTGTCCGTGCATCGACTCCGGTTGTCGGTGGCCCCTCGCGACCGTGCCGGGGTGGCGGGAATGTTCGCGTTTGTCCTGCTCCTGCACGCGGCCGGCTTCGGCAGCCTGATCGCGCTGACCGGCGGTCAGCATCACATCGGCGCGCAGGTGTTCTCGATCGGACTGGGGATCACCGCCTACGTGCTGGGGCTTCGTCACGCATTCGACGCCGACCACATCGCGGCTATCGACAACGTCACGCGCAAGCTCTCAGCGGACCGCAACCGGCCCGTCTCGGTCGGATTCTGGTTCGCAGTGGGCCATTCGGCGATCGTGGTGCTGCTGGCGCTTCTGGTGGTCTCGGCGACCAAGGCGGCCGGCGTGCTGATGGATGAGTCGTCAAGCACCCGGCACGTCCTCGGCGTCATGGGCACGGTGGCCTCCGGTGGCTTTCTCTACCTGATCGGGATCATCAACCTCATTGCACTCGTGGGGATCTGGGGCGTGTTCACCGACCTGCGGCGGGGCCGGTTCGAGGAACATGACCTGCAGGAGCGCCTCGACGGTCGCGGCGTGATGGCCCGCATCCTGGCGCCGGTGATGCGCCGGATCACCCGGCCGGGGCAGATGGTCGTCGTCGGGATGCTCTTCGGGCTCGGTTTCGATACCGCCACCGAGGTGGCGCTGCTGGCGATGGCCGGTACCGGCGCGGTGGCCGGGCTGCCCTGGTATGCGGTGCTGACTCTGCCGGTGCTCTTCGCCGCCGGAATGACGCTGATGGACACCGTCGACGGGTTGTTCATGGCGGCCGCTTATGACTGGGCGTTCGCCAACCCGGTCCGCACGATCTACTACAACCTCATCATCACCGGGTTGTCGGTGGTGGTGGCGCTGTCGATCGGCAGCATCCAGTTGATCGCCGTGGCGCACGACGACCTCGGTTGGGACAACCCGCTGGCCGCATGGGTCAGCGGGTTGAGCCTGGAACACGTCGGGTTCGCCGTGGTCGGGCTGTTCGCGGTGACCTGGGTCGCGGCGATCTCGTTCTGGCGGGTGGGTGCAGCAGAACGCCGATGGGGGCCGCCCGAGTCGCGGTAGCCGTTCACCGGGCCGTGACGGTGAACCCCCAGGGCAGTTCGAGTCGATGGCGAGCCAGTAGGTCGGCATCGGCCAGCACGCGCCCGATCTCGCCGTCGGCGACGATTCGCCCGCCGTCCATGATTACCGCGCGGTCGCACAGTTGGGCGGCGTAGGGGAGGTCATGGGTGACCACGACCAGCGTGGTGCGCAGAGCGGACAGCGTGTGGCCGAGTTCGCGCCGCGACACCGGGTCGAGATTGGCCGACGGCTCATCGAGGACCAGGATCTCCGGCTCGCAGGCCAGCACGGTCGCCAGCGCGGCGCGGCGGCGCTGGCCGGCGGACAGGTGCGCGGGGCTGCGGTCGGCCTGGTCGTTGAGCGACACCGCAGTCAGCGCGGCGCTGACCCGCTGTGCCAGCGCATCGCCGGTGACCCCGAAATTCGCCGGGCCGAACGCGACATCCTGGCCGACGGTGGGCATGAACAGTTGGTCGTCGGGATCCTGGAAGACGAGTCCGACGCGCTGTCTGATGTGACGAACGGTCGCACGCGTCACCATCGTCTCGCCGATGCGGATCGTCCCCGAGGTGGCCCTCAGCACCCCGTTGAGGTGCAGCATCAGGGTCGTCTTGCCCGCTCCGTTGGGGCCGAGAACGGCAACCCGTTCCCCGGCGCGCACGATCAGGTCGACCCCGTCGAGTCCGCGGTGGCCGTCGGGGTAGACATGGCGCAGCGCCGCCACCTCGATCGCGGGAGTCACCGCAGCAGCCATGCGCCGAGGGTCACCAGCACCGCGACAGCCGGGGCCAGCATCGCCAGCATCCAGTGGCGAGTCGGCGCTAGTGCCGTGCCGGCGGGACCCAGCGCCAGTTCGGGAACCCGGCCGCGGTAGCCGCGGGAGAGCATCGCCAGATGAACCCGCTCGCCGCGTTCGTAGGACCGCACGAACAGCGCACCCGCACTCGTGGCGATCGCGCCGGCCTGATGCAGGGCCCGCGGTGAGTCGCCGCGGGACAGCCGGGCCAGTCGCATCCGGTTCGCCTCACCCGCCAGCACATCGAGGTAGCGGATCATCAGCACCAGGATCGAGGTGACCACGGCCGGCACCCGCAGCCGCGACAACGCCAGCGGCAGGCTCCGGGCCGACGTGGTGGCCGCCACCGTCAGGGAGGCCGCTACGCCGAGGGTGCCCTTGGCGACGATGCCCCAGGCGGCGTGCAGGCCGGCCACCGACAGCGACAATCCCGCCACCTCGACCCGCTGCGCCCCCGATCCGAACGGCAACAGCACCGCCAGCACCAGGAATGGCGCCTCGATGAGCATCCGTGGCGCCATCCACCCGATTCCGATCCCGGCCAGCCGCCAGATCGCCAGCAGAATCAGCGCGTAGATCCCGTAGGGCCAGAACACATCTCGCGGGGTGGCCACCACTGCGAGAACGAACACGACCAGGGCGACGATCTTGACCTCCGGGTTCAGCCGGTGCACGGCCGAGTCGCCGTCGCGGTAGAGCGGATGGGCGTGGCCGGCGCCCACCTCTAGGGTCCGTCCGCCGAGGGTGTGTGCGCCGGCACCCGGCGCCCCGGCCGGCGGGCGATCACCCGGAACGCGACTGCGGCGGCGGTCAGCGTGAACAGCACGCCGATCACCCCGGCCAGTCCGCCGGTGTGCTCGGCGCCACCCACCGCGTAGTCGGCCAACGGCGAGCCGGCCAGCGCGTGGTCGGTGGCGTGCTGGGCGATGCACTGCCCGGCCAGTTCCTCCACGCCGCCGCGCTCGACCACCTGGCAGCCGCGCAGGGTCGTCGCGTCCAGACCGTCGGGGTGTGGGCTCGCCAGGTAGGAGACTCCGCCGGCGATGATCAGCGCCGCCAGCGCGAACAGCACCCACAACAGCGCGCCGCGCCGGGGAGCGCTCACGCCGGCACCGGTTCGGTGGTGCGGGTGCCGTGCATCAGGTACACCAGATCCGGGCGGGCGCGTGCCACCGCCATCACCGTTGCCGCGGTGATGACGCCCTCGCCGATGCCGATCACCAGATGGGTGCCCAGCAGGTACCCGGCCACCGTCGAGAGTCCCACCCCGGCGGCTCCGCCGATCGCGTACTGCACCAGGAATCCGCCTGCGGCGCAGACGGTTCCGATGACCGCGGCCAGAAACGAGATCACGCCCAGGCCCCGGACCGAGACCCCTCGACCGCTGCGCGTGAGCACCGCCACGCAGACGACCGCGACGGTGTAACCGGCGACCACTCCGATCAGCGCCATGTTGACGATGTTGGTGCCCAGCGCGGTGACGCCGCCGTCGGCGAACAGCAGGGACTGCACCACGAGCACGATCGCGATACACAGCGCGCCGGTGGCGGGCCCGACCAGAATGGCGGCCAGGGCGCCGCCCAGCAGGTGCCCACTGACTCCGGGCAGTACCGGGAAGTTGACCATCTGCACCGCGAAGACGAAGGCCGCGACGAGTCCGGCGAGTGGCACCGCGCGCTCGTCGAGTTCGGTACGCGCCCGTCGCACCGCCACCGCGATCCCCGCGGCGGCGATCACCGCGAACAGGACCGACGTCGGCGCGGTGACGATGCCGTCGCTCATGTGCATCGCGTGCAGTGTGGCCTGACTCACCACCGCAGGCTAGGCGCCGCCCGGCTCATCTGTCTGGCTGTTCAGATAATCAGGTGACTCCCGGGCGGCTCAGGCGTGGCCGGCGCCGATCCAGTGCAGCAGGTGATGGACCACCTGGTCGTCGAGCCGGTAGCTGACCTGACGGCCGACCCGGTGCGAACTCACCCAGCCCTGCTGGCGCAATAGCCGTAGCGCCTGGGAGACGGAGTTCTCCGACCGGCCCACCGCCGTCGCCAGTTCACCCACACAGATCCCCGGGGCCCGATGCAGGCCGAGCAGGATCTCCAGCCGGTTGGCGTCGGAGAGCAGGTCGAAGCGCCGGGTCCATTCGGCGATGTCGACGTCGTCGAGCCCGGCCGAGACCCGGGCGACCTGCTCGTCGGAGGACGTCACAGGAGAAATGTAGCGGGCTTGCGGCGCAGGGAAGCCGGCTTCAGGCAGGGGGTGGAATCCGATCGAGCCAGACGTCGAGTTCGGCGTAGGCCTGCTCCCGGGGGCCCGGCAACGACAGGAACACGTCGTGTTTGGCGTCGGTCACCGGCACGACGGTCTGCCGGTTGCCGATGCAGCCGGCCCAGCGGGCGATATGGGCGACATCGAGGACGGCGTCACCGCGCTGCATCACCTCGGGACTGGCGGTCTCGGGCACGGTGTGGTCCGACCGCAGCACCAGGTTGGGCACGCCGACATCCAGTCCGCGGTGCAGCTGCGCCTGAGCCCGGCGCACGGCGTGGATCCAGCCGTAGGTGATCGGGAATCCGCCGATCGGTTTGAACCGCAGGTCGTAGTCGAACTCGCCGTGGTAGTCACGGTGCAGGGTCAGGCCGTAGCCGCCCGTGCCGGCGGGCCGAAGCACCCGGGTCTTGCGCGCCCGCGACATCGCACCGATCGCCGCAGCGGTCGCCCGGGTGCGCAGGATCGCCGGACCGCGCAGGTCCAGGAACGGACTGTTCAGCACCAGGCCCGACAACCCGGCCGCGGCCGATGCGCCCCGGCGGTGCATCCGGTCCAGCCACAGCGCGACCACCAGACCGCCGGTCGAGTGCCCGTACACCAGGACGCTGCCATGTGGGTTCTCCCGGGCGATGACCGCGCACGCCCACTCCAGTTCGCGGTCGTAGCGGGACAGGTCGGTGGTGAAATGCGGCGTCTGGCCCTCCCGCCAGGACCGGCCGCACTTGTGCAGATCGATACCGTAGAACCGGATGCCGCGGCCGGCGAAGTGCTCGGCGAGTTCGGTGTTGAAGAAGTAATCGGTGAATCCGTGCACCGCCAGCACGGTCTGGCGGGCAGGACGATCATCGGCGCGGCGCACCAGGGTGGCGAACAACTCGCCCTCGCCGTCGGGGTCTGGCCCCAGCGGGCATGTCATCTGCCGGTAGCCGGACAACTCGTCGTCGGCCCAGGAGGGCTCGGCAACCGCTGGCATCACAGGGACCAACGATAGTTCGCCGCCGCCTGGCAGGTGGCCGGGCGGCGGCCGGGATAACCTAGCCCCATGTCTGAACACGCCAAGACTGACGTCGTCCTGGTCGGAGCGGGGATCATGAGCGCCACACTGGGCGCTCTGCTGCGCCTGATGGAGCCGGACTGGTCCATCACGTTGGTCGAGCGCCTCGACGCCGCGGCCGCTGAGAGCAGCGACCCGTGGAACAACGCGGGCACCGGGCACTCGGCGCTGTGCGAACTCAACTACACCCCGGAGAAGCCCGACGGCTCCATCGACATCGCCAAAGCCATCAACGTCAACGAGCAGTTTCAGGTCACCCGGCAGTTCTGGGCCTACGCCGCCGAGCACGGCGTCATCACCGACGTGCGCAGCTTCCTCAATCCCATCCCGCACGTCAGCTTCGTCAGCGGTGCGCAGAACGTCGACTATCTGCGCCGCCGCCACGAAACCCTGGTGCGCAATCCGCTGTTCGCCACGATGGAGTTCATCAACGACGCCGACGAGTTCTCCCGCCGGCTGCCGCTGATGGCGGCGGGCCGCGACTTCTCCGACCCGGTCGGGCTGAACTGGACCTCCGAGGGCACCGACGTCGACTTCGGTGCGCTGTCGCGCCAGCTGATGGGCTTTGCCACCTCGCGGGGCATGAACACGATGTTCGGCCACGAGGTGCGCGACCTCGATCGCCGGTCAGACGGCGGCTGGACGGTCAAGGTGCTGAACCGCCGAACCGGCGAGAAGACCACGCTGGACAGTAGATTCGTGTTCGTCGGTGCCGGCGGCGGGGCTCTGCCGCTGCTGCAGAAGGCGGGCATCGCCGAGGTCAAGGGCTTCGGCGGCTTCCCGGTCAGCGGCCAGTGGCTGCGTACCCGCAAAGCGGAACTGACCGGTGCGCACCACGCGAAGGTCTACGGCCTTCCTCCGCTGGGCGCCCCGCCGATGTCCATGCCGCACCTGGACACCCGGGTGATCAACGGCCACGACTGGCTGCTGTTCGGGCCGTTCGCCGGATGGTCGCCGAAGTTCCTCAAGACCGGGAAGGTCACCGATCTTCCGTTCTCGGTCAAACCCGACAACCTGCTGTCGATGGTGGGGGTGGGCCTCACCGAACTGTCCCTGCTGAAGTACCTGATCGGTCAACTGCTGCTCTCCCAGGAGGACCGCGTCGACACGCTGCGCGAGTTCGCACCCACGGTGCGCAGCAAGGACTGGGAACTCGACATCGCCGGCCAGCGGGTCCAGGTGATCCGCCGCGATGCCAAGAAACTCGGCGTGCTGGAGTTCGGCACCACCGTGCTCGCCGCCGCCGACGGGTCGATGGCCGGACTGCTCGGCGCCTCGCCCGGCGCCTCCACCGCGGTCCCGGCGATGCTGGAAGTGATGTCGCGCTGTTTCGCCGACCGCTACCCGTCATGGGAGCCCAAGCTCAAGGAGATGGTGCCCTCACTGGGCTCCAAGCTCTCCGATGAACCGCGACTGTTCGCCGAGGTCTGGGACCACGGCACCCGGGTGCTGGGTCTGGAACCCCGCGCCGCGCGCGCGGGCCTGGTGTGACCGCGGCGTTGCGCCGATGCCGTGGCACCGAACTTGACGCGGCCACGCTCTACGAACTGCTCAAGCTGAGGGTTGAGGTCTTCGTCGTCGAGCAGAACTGCCCCTATCCCGAACTCGACGGCCGTGACCTGCTCGGTGAGACGCGGCACTTCTGGCTGGCGAACCCGGCCGGAGACGTCACCTCCACGCTGCGGTTGATGGAGGAATTCGGCGACGGCCGCACGGTGTTCCGGATCGGCCGGGTGGCCACTTCCAAGACCGAGCGCGGTCGCGGTCACTGCACCCGGCTGATGCAGGCCGCGCTGGCCGAGGTCGGTGATGACAGCTGCGTGATCAGCGCCCAGAGCCACCTCGCGGCGATGTACGCCCGGCACGGGTTCGTCCTCGACGGCGCGGAGTTCGCCGAAGACGGCATCCCGCACGTCCCGATGCGGCGGGCGGCGCGACGGTGAGCGCCCCGTATCCGTTCAGTGCGATCGTCGGACACGACCGGCTGCGGCTGGCGATGCTGCTGTGCGCGGTCCGTCCGGAGATCGGTGGGGTGCTGATCCGGG
>JBFYOQ010000221.1:0-10599 GCA_041303735.1 Mycobacterium sp. | reverse complement strand
TCCGCCATCGCCGCCGTCGCCGCCGCCCTCGCCGCCGGCACCGCCGTCGCCGCCGCTGCCGAGCCACTGCCCACCGACGCCGCCGTCTCCGCCGGTACCGGCGCGAGGCCCGGCTCCCCCTGTGCCTCCCTTGCCGCCGTTGGCGAACACAGACAAGACTCCACCGCTACCTCCGTCGCCGCCTGCGCCGGCGTTGCTTGCCCGACCGCCGGCACCGCCGGCCCCGGCATCGCCGTAAAGCGAGAGCAGGCCGGTGTCTCCGCCGCTGCCGCCGTTGCCGCCGGTAGAGCCGAGCGGGATCGCGTCCCCGCCGACACCACCCTTGCCGCCGTTACCGGAAAACACACCGCCGCTGCCGCCATTACCGCCGAAGCCGCCGACGCCGGCGACACTCACGGCCGGGTTCCACGCAACACCGTCGCCGCCGTTGCCGCCGTTGCCGAACCAGCCGGCCGAACCGCCGTCGCCGCCGTTGTAGCCATTGCCCCCGTTGCCGAACAAGAACCCGGCCCGGCCACCATCGCAGCCACCGGAGTCGGTGCAGGTTGCGGCAGTCCAGGAGTACCCGTTACCGCCGATGATCCCGCCGTTGGGGCTGGCGGCGGTGCCGTTGCCGAAGAAGATATCGAAGACGGAGCCTGGTTCAAGCGCGGCGACAGCAGCGGCCGGCATCGGCGAAACAGTCACTGCGGCAACAAGACTTGCGCGCACTTCCGACACGCTTGCAGCCGGGCTTACCGAACTTGCCGGTGTCTGGTCGATCGCAGACGAACTCAGGCCTGCGCCGGCAGACAGCACCGCGCGGGACGGTGCCGTCACCGTGACCCCGGCCGCCGGCAACACCACCGACGTACGGAGCCCCGGAGCGACGGTTGCGCTGTTGCGCGCACGGCTGGTGGCGCGGGTGTTCGAGGTGGTATCCGACTGCGTCTTGCCGGCGGTCCTACTCGACGACTCACGGGCAGGAGCGGAAGCGCGTCCCGCAGTGTCCGCGGAATCGCCGGTATCGGCGTGGGCGACCGCCGTCCCGCCGGCCAGCGCCGCGCCGACACCGAGGGTCAGCGCACCGGCTCCGAGCCAGGCGTACGGCTGTGCTCCCCGGGAGGCTTTCCGGTGGCGGGCTTTGCGACGCTTGCCGACACTGACCGAAACAGCCTTACCAGCCATCTGAACGCCCCAACCCCGTACCCACACGAACCGGGCCCATTACCCAGCGTCAGCCAGTGGACCATGAGCACGGCACTTTCTCGCCGCGGGCAAACGGATTGAGTACCGAGGTCCACCGTGCGCGGGACCAAAGTCCTGCCAGGGACTTTCGGGCCGTTTACACCGCGACGAGATCGTCGGCGTGCACCGCCGGACGGCGTAGCTCGGCCGGAAGATCCGCGGTGGAGCGGCCGATCATCGCGGCCAGTTCGGCGGCGTCATAGGCCACCACACCGCGACCCACCATCTGCCCACCGGGGCCGTGCAACTCCACCACGTCGCCGCCGAAGAACTTCCCGTTCAGCTCCGTGATGCCGGCCGGCAGCAGGGAGCGCCGCTGGGAGACCACCGCGCGAACCGCACCGGCGTCGAGCACCAGCGAGCCCGCCGACTCCGCGGCGTAACGCACCCAGAACCGTCGCGCCGACATCCGAGTCGATCGCGCGGCGAACACCGTGCCGACCGAGGCCTCGGTGAGGGCGGCTGCAGCATCGGCGGCGGCGGCCAGCAGCACCGGAACACCGGCATCGGCGGCCAGCAGTGCCGAGGACAGCTTCGACGACATCCCGCCGGTACCCAGCCGACTGCCCTTGCCGGCCACCACCCCGTCAAGATCCTCGGGCCCGGCGACCTCGGCGATGAAACGCGCATCAGCCTTCCGGGGATCCGAGTCGTAGAGACCGTCGATATCGGAGAGCAGCACCAGCGCGTCCGCGCCGACCAGATGGGCCACCAGGGCCGAGAGCCGGTCGTTGTCGCCGAACCGGATCTCGTTGGTGGCCACCGTGTCGTTCTCATTGACGATGGCCACCGCGTGCAACGCCCGAAGCCGGTCCAGCGTGCGCGCGGCGTTGGTGTGCTGAACGCGTTGGGAGATGTCGTGGGCGGTCAGCAGCACCTGCCCAACCGTGCGGCCGTACCGGGCGAACGCGGCGCTCCATGCGTTGACCAGGGCGACCTGTCCGACGCTGGCGGCGGCCTGTTTGGTCGCCAGGTCGGTCGGGCGCTTGGTCAGTCCCAGCGGTTCGATACCGGCTGCGATCGCACCCGAGGACACGATCACCACATCCGAGCCGGCCTTCATCCGGGCTTCGATGGCGTCGGCCAGCGCAGCGAGCCGTCCGGTGTCGAACAGACCCGAGGAGTCGGTCAGCGCGGTGGTACCGACTTTGACGACGATGCTGCGCGCGCTGCGCACGGCATCCCGGTAGGCGCTCACTGCTCCCCCGCTTTGTGGTCCTCGTCCTGCTCCCGGCGCTGCCGTCGGGCCTGCTTGCGTTCGGCTGCGCCGATTCGGTCATTGCGCTCCAGCCGGGCATCGGTACCGCGGCCGGTCGGGACGACGTCCACCCCGGCCGGCGTCTGCGGCTCCCAGTCGAAGGTCACGTCCCCGATGGTGACCGCGCATCCGGGCTTGGCGCCCCGGCGCAGCAGCTCGTCCTCCACGCCGAGGCGGGCCAACCGGTCACCCAGGTATCCCACGGCCTCGTCGTTGTCGAAGTTGGTCTGGCCGATCCAGCGTTCCGGGCGCTGCCCGCGCACCACGAAGCCGCCGGCGTGATGCGGATCGGGTTCGACGGTGAAGCCGCTGCGATCGTGCGGGATCGGGCGCAGGACCGGCCGACGCGCCACCACCGTCGGTTGGGCGGCCCGGTAGGCGGCCACCATCTCCCACAGCCCGAATATCAGCTGGCGCAGGCCTTCCCGCGTCACCGCAGACACCTCGAACACCGGCCAGCCGCGCTCGGCGATCTCCGGCCGGACGAAGTCGGCGAGTTCACGCGCCTCCGGAACGTCGATCTTGTTCAGCACCACTGCCCGCGGTCTGTCGGCGAGGTCACCAAGAGTCGAGTCACCCTGCAGGGTGGGGCGATAGGCCGCCAGTTCGGCTTCCAGTGCGTCGATGTCGGAGATCGGGTCGCGTCCGGGTTCCAGGGTGGCGCAGTCGACGACGTGGACCAGTACCGCGCAGCGTTCGATATGGCGCAGAAAGTCCAGACCGAGGCCGCGGCCCTGCGACGCACCCGGGATGAGGCCGGGCACATCGGCGACGGTGAAGGTGTGCTCGCCGGCCGACACCACACCGAGGTTGGGCGCCAGGGTGGTGAACGGGTAGTCGGCGATCTTGGGCTTGGCCGCCGAGATGGTGGATACCAGCGACGACTTCCCCGCGGACGGGAACCCGACCAGTCCGACGTCGGCGACGGTCTTGAGTTCCAGGGAGAGATCGCGGGCCTGCCCCTTCTCCCCGAGCAACGCGAAGCCGGGTGCCTTGCGGGCCCGTGACGCCAGCGCGGCGTTACCCAGTCCGCCGCGGCCGCCCTCGGCGGCGGTGAACCGGGTGCCCGGGCCCACCAGGTCGGCCAGCATCCGGCCCTGCTCGTCGAGGATCACGGTGCCGTCGGGCACCCGGACTTCCAGATCGGAACCGGCTGCACCCTCGCGGTTGTTGCCCGCGCCCTGCTTGCCCGAGGGCGCATCGACGTGCGGGTGGAAATGGAAATCGAGCAGGGTGTGCACCTGCGGGTCGACGACGAGGACGACGCTGCCGCCGCGGCCGCCGTTACCTCCGTCGGGACCACCGAGGGGCTTGAACTTCTCCCGGTGCACCGATGCGCACCCGTGGCCGCCGTCGCCTGCGCGGACGTGAATGACAACGCGGTCGACGAAGCGGGGCAGAGACTTACTCCGGTCGGGCGGCGCGGACGACGTTGACGGTCTTGCGTCCACGCTTCTCGCCGAACTCCACCGCACCGGGGGCCGTGGCGAACAGCGTGTCGTCACCGCCGCGGCCGACGTTGTCGCCCGGGTGGAAGTGGGTGCCGCGCTGGCGGACGAGGATCTCGCCGGCCTTGACGACCTGACCGCCGAACCGCTTGACGCCGAGGCGCTGTGCGTTGGACTCGCGACCGTTGCGTGAGCTGGAAGCGCCCTTCTTGTGTGCCATGTCGCTCCCCTACTTGATTCCGGTGACCTTGAGCACCGTCAGCGGCTGACGGTGGCCCTGCCGCTTGTGGTAGCCGGTCTTGTTCTTGAACTTGTGGATGCGGATCTTGGGACCCTTGATGTGCTCGAGCACCTCGCCGGTGACGGCGACCTTGGCCAGATCCTTGGCGTCGGTGGTGACCTTGGACCCGGCGACGACGAGGGTGACCGGCAGCGACACGTTGCCGCCCGGCTCAGTCTCGAGCTTCTCGACCTTCAGGATGTCGCCGACAGCGACCTTGTACTGCTTGCCGCCCGTCTTGACGATCGCGTACGTGGCGTTGTCGGTTGCCATCGGGTCCTCTTCTTGTGTTGGCGACTCGGCGAGTCGCTGTGTCGCGGCCACGCACCACGGATGGGCGAGCTGGTCTTCGATTGCGGGTCGCACGGAGATCCACTGCCACCGGCGATCCGCTGCCACCGGCAGGGCCTGGCGGCAACCTTGTGAGAGTACTCCGACCAGCATCGGAGGGTCAAACCGGGTCAGAGAACAGGTGGTCCCGCAGGCCGGGCTGCGGCACGGCGACGGGTCCGGACCGGCGGCGTGACCGGGACATCCTGGTCCGGCTCGTCCTCGTCATCGTCGTCGTCGTCATCGTCGTCGTCGTCGTCATCATCGTCGTCGTCATCATCGTCATCGTCGCCATCGAGGTCGTCGTCATCGTCGTCGTCATCATCATCGTCGAGGTCGTCGTCATCGTCGATGACCTCGAGGGACTCGTCCTCCTCGATGGCGTCGTCGTCGATGGCGTCCTCGTCGACCTCGTCAAGCTCGACGTCCTCGTCCGGACCGTCCACGAGTTCATCGGTCACGGCCTCGGCGAACTCCTCGTCGGCCGCGAGCTCCCCGTCCTCGTCGTCGGCCTTACCGGCAGCCATCGCCTTGAACAGCGGGTGCTCGCCGGGTGCGTGCACGGGCACCCGCGCCACCACCGGCACCTCCGCTTGTTCGTCGGTGCGGCCCTTCTTGCCCCGGCGGCTGCGGCGGCCGGCCGTCTCCGACTTGCGACCGGCCGTGGTGGCCGAGGTCTCGATCGGGTCGGCGTGCATCACGATGCCGCGGCCGCTGCACTCCGGGCAGTTGGTCGAGAACGCCTCGATCAGACCGGTGCCCAGTTTCTTGCGGGTCAACTGAACCAGGCCTAGCGAGGTGATCTCGGACACCTGATGGCGGGTGCGGTCCCGGGCCAGCGCCTCGGTCAGCCGGCGCAACACCAGATCCCGGTTGGACTCCAGCACCATGTCGATGAAGTCGACGACGATGATCCCGCCGATATCGCGCAGCCGCAGTTGGCGCACAATCTCCTCGGCGGCCTCCAGGTTGTTCTTGGTGACGGTCTGCTCGAGGTTGCCACCGGCACCGGTGAACTTCCCGGTGTTGACGTCAACGACGGTCATCGCTTCGGTGCGGTCGATCACCAGCGTGCCGCCCGAAGGCAACCACACCTTGCGGTCCATCGCCTTGGCGAGCTGTTCGTCGATCCGGTACACGGTGAACACGTCCGGGCCATCCGCGGCGCCGGCGGGCTCGTACTTGGTGACCTTGGAAATCAGTTCGGGAGCAACGGACTCGACGTAGCCGGTGATGGTCTCCCAGGAGTGATCGCCGGAGACGATCAGGCCGGAGAAGTCTTCGTTGAACAGGTCGCGGATCACCTTGACCAGGACGTCGGGCTCTTCATAGAGCGCGACGGCAGCCCCGGCCTTCTTGGATTTGGTCTCCTCGGCCTGCTCGGCGATCGTGGCCCAGCGCGCCTGGAGGCGATCGACGTCGGAGCGGATCTCCTCTTCTTTGACGCCCTCGGAAGCGGTGCGGATGATGACACCGGCGTCGGCCGGCACCACCTCGCGCAGGATGTCCTTGAGCCGCTGGCGTTCGGTATCGGGCAGTTTGCGACTGATGCCGGTGGACGAGGCGCCGGGGACGTAGACCAGGTAGCGCCCGGCCAGCGACACCTGCGTGGTCAGCCGTGCACCCTTGTGTCCGACGGGGTCCTTACTGACCTGGACGACGACGTAGTCGCCCGGCCTGAGAGCCTGCTCGATCTTGCGCTGAGCGCCACCGAGTCCGGCGGCCTCCCAGTTGACCTCACCGGCGTAGAGCACGCCGTTGCGGCCGCGACCGATATCGACGAATGTGGCCTCCATCGACGGCAGCACGTTCTGCACGATGCCGAGGTAGATATTGCCGACCAGCGACGCCGACCCGGCCGAGGTGACGAAGTGCTCGACGACGATGCCGTCCTCGGTTACGGCGATCTGGGTGTAGCGCGCACCCTGGTTGGGCGATTCGGTGCGGATCTTGTCGCGAACCACCATCACCCGGTCCACGGCCTCGCGGCGAGCGAGGAACTCGGCCTCCGAGAGGATCGGAGGGCGGCGCCGGCCGGCGTCGCGGCCGTCGCGGCGGCGTTGCCGCTTGGCCTCGAGCCGGGTTGACCCGCTGATGCCCTGGATCTCCTCGGAGCGGTCCGCCTTCTTGCGGGGCGGGCGTTCGTGCACGACGGTGTTGGGCGGATCGTCGGTCGAGCCGGCCTCGCCGTCCTCGCCCGCGCCGGACTTGCGGCGACGGCGGCGACGGCGGCGGCGCGTCGCCCCCTCGCCGGTCGCGGTGTCGTCATCGTCCTCGCCGTCGGCGTCGGGCTCCTCGCCGTCCTCGGTCGCCTCGGGTGACTCAGCTGGAGCCTCGCCGTCCTCGTCACCGTCTTCGGGCTGATCCCCCCGGCCACGGCCGCGGCGGCGGCGGCGATTCGGTGACCGATCCCCCGCCTCGCCATCGGCGCCGTCGTCGTCGGAGTCCGATTCGTCGTCGGTGTCGTCACCGGAATCCTCGCCGGAATCCTCCACGACGCGTTCGAGCGCCGTGACCGGCTGCGGAGCGACGAAGAGCGGCATGTAGGCCGGCGGTTCCTCGGCGGTTTCGAGAATCAGCCGCGACTTCGGCTCCGGCTCGGCCGTGGCGTCCGCGGCGTCCGCGGCAGCGAGTGCATCGCGCACCCGCACGGCATCGGCCTGATCCACGCTGGATTGTGGGCTGCGGGTGCGTCCGTCGAGTTCGATCAGCGCATCAAGGACCCGCTTACTGGTGGTTCCGAGTACCCGTGCCAGCGAGTGCACCCTCAGCTTCTCGGGCAGGTCCTCGCGCGTGTCGTCGGCCTGCTGGCCTTCCGGCAGATCCTGGTTGAGCTCATCGTCAGCCACGTACTCTCCTCGAGCCCCCGGGCGCGTCCTATCGACGCGGCCACGCGAGGGCTTCCGCTATTCGCCCGGGTGACCGGGCTTATCTTGTCAAAAAGGTCTTTGCTCCGACGGCGGAAAACGCCCTCAGTGCCTGGTGAATGGGCTTAGGACACTCCGCGCCGCACCGCGGGCTGCGATGGTCGCGCACGTCTGAGGTCTCATTCGCGGCCGCCCGTTGCCGGGCGTCCAGAACTAAGTATCCCACACCTGCGAACCGCGCCGGACGACGCCTGCCTGCGCGCCTCTACAGCCCGGGGAACCAGAGCTTGATCTCGCGGGCCGCGGACTCCGGCGAATCGGAGCCGTGCACCAGGTTGAACTGGGTCTCCAGACCCAGGTCGCCGCGGATGCTGCCCGGAACGGCCTTCTCGACCGGGTCGGTACCGCCGGCCAGCTGCCGGAAAGCGGCGATGGCGCGCGGGCCCTCAAGTACGGCGGCGACTACCGGGCCGGAGGTGATGAACTCCAGCAGCGAGCCGAAGAACGGCTTGTCGGAGTGCTCGGCGTAGTGCGCGGAGGCCAGGTCCTCGCTGACGTGCTTGAGCTCGAGCGCGGCGATGTCGAGGCCTTTGGCCTCGATGCGGCTGATGATCTCACCGATCATCCGTCGCGCCACACCGTCGGGCTTGATCAGCACAAGAGTTCGTTCGCTCATCTGGCGCCGTTCCTAATCGTCACGGCGGTCAGCGTACCGGTGGTTCCTCCGGCGGTTGCTGGCCGGGCAGCAGGCCCAGGCGCTGCCGCCTCAGCACTTCGAACCGCAGGTAGGCGATGATCCCCCAGGCCACGGCGAACACCACGCCCATGAATCCGATCAGCGGATACACCACGAATCCGGCCACCAGCATCAGCTGGATCCCGAGGTTCACCCAGATCGCCCACGGCCGGCCCTGGACCCCGGCGAGCAGCACGAGCAGCACCGCGAAGCCGACCAGGTAGCCGGTCGACCACACGGTCAGTCCCCCGCCGACCGCGCTCACCACCGGCAGCGCCAGCAGCACTGTGATGGCCTCCAGGATCAGGGTGCCGGCCATGACGCCGCGGAAGCTCTTCCACGGATCGGGCGGTGCGGTCATTGCGGGTCCTTTCCGAACAGGGTGCGGGCAGCGCCCGCGGTGACGACCGATCCGGTGACGACGATGCCGGCACCGGAGGGGCCCTCACCGTCGGAGCCGGCCTCCTCGACCAGCGCGGTGGCGGTCTCGATCGCGTCGGGCAGGGTATTGGCGCGCACCACCCGTTCCGGGCCGAACACCTCTTCGGCGCGAAGCGCCAACGCGTCGACGTCGAGTGCCCGCGGGGAGCCGTTGTGGGTCACCACCACGACGTCGAACGCCGGTTCCAGGGCGGCCAGGATGCCGACGACGTCTTTGTCCGCCGCCACGCTGATGACACCGACCAGGAAGCGGAAGTCGAATTCGGACCCCAGCGCCGAGGCCAGCGCGGTGGCCCCGGCCGGATTGTGGGCGGCGTCGATGAACACCGTCGGGGCACTGCGCATCCGCTCCAGCCGTCCGGGGCTGGCCACCATCGCGAATCCGGCGCGCACCGTGTCGGCATCGAGTTGGCGGTGCGCACCGGCACCGAAGAAGGCCTCCACCGCCGCGAGTGCCATCACGGCGTTGTGCGCCTGGTGTTCGCCGTGCAACGGCAGGAAAACCTCCGGGTAAACCCCGCCGAGGCCCTGCAACTCGAGCAGTTGCCCGCCGACGGCGACGTGGCGTTGCAGGATGGCGAACTCCGAATCCTCCCGTGCCACAGCGGCGTCGGCGCGCACCGCGGCGGCAAGGACGACCTCCATCGCGTCCGGGCTCTGCCGGCCGATGATCGCCACCTGCTCAGCCCCGGCCCCGGTGATGATCCCGGCCTTCTCGGCGGCGATGGCGGCGATGGTGTCGCCGAGATAGTCGGCATGGTCGAGACCGATGGGTGTGATGACCGCGACCGGCGCGTTGACGACGTTGGTCGCGTCCCACCGCCCGCCCATGCCGACCTCGATGACGGCGATGTCGACCGGGGCGTCGGCGAAGGCCGCGAAGGCCATCGCGGTGACGACCTCGAACTTGCTCATCGCCGGGCCGGGCGCCCCGAGTTCACCGGCCTGCGAGCGGGCGTCGACCATCTGAACGAACGGCTCGATCTCCCGGTAGACCTCGACGTAGCGGGCCGGGCTGATGGGGTGGTTGTCGATGGAGATCCGCTCGACCGCGGCCTGCAGGTGCGGGCTGGTAGTGCGGCCGGTGCGTTGACCGAACGCGGTCAACAGTGCATCGACGATGCGCGTCACCGAGGTCTTGCCGTTGGTGCCGGCGACGTGGATGCACGGATAACTTCGCTGGGGCGAGCCCAGCAGGTCCATCAACGCGCGCATCCGGTCCAGGCTCGGCTCGATGCGGGTCTCCGGCCACCGCTGATCGAGCAGATGCTCCACCTGAAGAAGCGCGGCGATCTCGTCGGGGGTGGGTTCAGGCTCGGCCTCATGTCGCCAGCCCAGCGGCTCCGTCATGCCAGCGCGGCCAGGCGGGCGCTGATCCGGTCCACCTCTTCGCCCGCCAGTGTGTTGCGCTCGCGGATCTTGTCGACGACGTCACCGGGCGCCTTGGCCAGGAACGCGTCGTTACCGAGTTTCGCGGTGGTCTGGGCCAGATCCTTGCGCGCGGCGGCGAGATCCTTCTCCAGGCGGCGACGCTCGGCGTCGACGTCGACGGTGCCGGAGGTGTCCAGTTCGACCTGCACCGTGCCCCCGGACAGCCGCACCTCCACCTGCGCGGTGGGGTGGAACTCGGCGGCCGGCTCGGTCAGCCAGGCCAGGGCGGCCACGGGCGCGGAATGGGCCGTCAGGCCGGCAGCGTCGATACCGCCGAGCCTGGCCGGCACCTTCTGCCGATCGGCCAGACCCTGATCGCTGCGGAATCGGCGCACCTCGGTGACCAGCTTCTGCAGATCCGCAACCCGTTGTACCGCAACGGGATCGGGTGCGATACCCGACTCTGTCGGCCACTGCGCGATTACCAAAGACTCCGCCTCTCCCGTCGCTTCGCTCGCCCCGGTCCGTCCAGTCAGCGACTTCCACAGCACCTCGGTGACGAACGGCATCACCGGGTGCAGCAACTTGAGCAGGGCGTCGAGGACCGCTGCCAGCACCGCGGTGGTGTGCTGGGCGCCCTG
>JBFYOQ010000220.1:0-3023 GCA_041303735.1 Mycobacterium sp. | reverse complement strand
GCATCGCGCCACTGCGCTGCCATCTTTCGCGGGCACGGGTCGGCGTCTGTGTCGGGTGTTTTCGCCCCCGGAATTTGGCCGTTCTTCGCCACAGCGCAAATTTGCTCCTTCGCCATCGCGTCGACCGTCTCATCAAGATCCGCGTCGTTGCTCACCAGCACCTCATCCAGCGTCCACCCCGACCCGGCCGGGTGCCCGACGTGGATCATGCGGGCCGCAAGCAGGCGGTAGCGGGCAGCGTCGGCCCGCAGCCGCCGCAACTCGTCGCACGCCTCCCGCACCGGATGGCCGTCGGGCAGGTTCTCGGCCTGGTAGTGGCGGGCCAGCTTGTCCTCGATCATGTCGGTTCCGTGTCGGCGAGTGCGGCGGCAGCGCGGACGATGGCGCGGCGGGTTGCGGCGAGGGGGTCAGTGCCGTGCGTTTCTTGCACGAAGACATCAGTGCCGCCGCCAACGCTTGTGTGTCCACCGTCACCGTCGTTTGTGAAGATGTCCAAACTCAACCGCACCGCCAGCCGCAGCGCGTCGCCGTCGTCGGTGAGGGGGTTCCAGTAGAACGGTGATTCGTCGGGGCTGTTGCTTAGTGCGTATGGCACGTCCGTGCAATCAATCTCGTCATCGCCAACACGGTATTTGTCGCCCCAAGTGAGGCGAAGCCCCGCCGCCTTCGCGGCCCGCTCCAGCAGTTCGCGGTCGATCATCGTCAGCACCCGCAACACTTTCTGATCCACGCCTCGGCCGCAGCAAGCTCGGCGGACGTAGCGGCGGGGCAGTCGCGGTGCAGCTCGCGCAGCAGGCGGTCGCGGATTGCGTAGGCGGGCGGGCTGTCGGGTGTCATGTCGTCGGTAAGGGCGAACGCCTGGCGGTTGATTTCGTGCAGGCGGGTGGTGGAGTCGGTCATCCGGCGATCCGGTGCCTGGTGATAGACGTGATGCCGGGCGGCAAGGACGCGCCCGACAGAAACTTCGGTGCGCCGCCGTCACTCAACTTCGCCGCCTCAACCTCGACGCGGGCACTGTTGATGATGGTCTGCGACACGTCGCTGATTGCCCGTGCGTGCTCGATGGTGGTCGTCCCGGCCCGCAGCCCTTCGATCACTGCGAAGAGGTGGGCGCGGAGGTCGTCTACGGTCTGGCTCATGTGCTCTCCTTTGTCATGCGGTTGATGGTGCGGGTCACGACGGCGCGCAGTTGCGCGACGGCCTGAAGCTCTGGCGGCAGCCGGTTCCGGCTGATGATCTCGGACTGGCTCACGAGCTCCAGGCCGTCGAGCGTGATCGCGTCCGGGTCGGTGGAGCGCCGGCCGTCCTTGAAGGCGACGACGTAGCCGGGCGGGATCGGGCCGTGCGCGGCCATCCACACGATGCGATGCACGGCCACCCAGTCGCGCGGCGGATACCCCGTGGCGGTCTGCTTGCGGTACACCACGCCGCCCGCAACGCGGTGCGAGCCGATCTCGGCGTAGTTGTGCGGGCGGGCGCCGGGCTTGAAGCAAGTCGCCGCGACTTTGCCCGTCATCTTCCTGCCCTTGCTCCACGGCACCACGCCCTTCTGGAACCGCGTGCCCATGCCCTTCGTGCCGTCGGTCTGGCCGCCGGCGGAAGCAAGGTATTCGGCGGTTTTTTTCAGGCCGCGAGAATAGGCCGCCTTGTACACCTGATGCGCTTGCACGCCGAAGCGCGCAGCAAGTTCTGCCGTCGAGGTCGTCGAGTAATCGCGCGCAAGCTCGGCGAGCTGCTCTGCGCTCGGCTTCCATTGCGCTCGGATTAAGTTTCGGGACTTGGTCACGTCGCTATTTCATGGGGTTGTCAGGTGCCGGCATCTCACCGGACTGACGGCCTGCGCCGCTGCACCGCTTCACCGTGGAGGAGATCCCGGCTGCGGCTGGCTCCGTTGCGCACGGTGGCCCGGCATCAGAAAGGCACTTCATCGAAGATCCACGCCTCGCACTTCCCGTCGGCCTGCTGGAATTCCTCGGGCGGCGTGTCGTCGAAGTGGTCGCAATGCCTGCGGCCAGGCCACCAGTGCTCGCACGTGGCGCAGCCCGCGCGGATGTCGTCCAGATGCCGCAGGCGCAGCCGCAGGGCGTTGCGCTCGGCGGTCAAGCGCCAGTAGGTCATAGGGGCGCCGGGCGGGTAGATTTCTGCGGTATCTGAAACCATCGCTGCAATCGCGTCAGGCATGAATCACTCCAGAGAATTCCTCGCGCAGCGCGTCGACCTCGGGGTTCCCGAGCGCCGCTTTTCCTTCGCACGCTGCAATCTCCGCGCTTGAGTAACTGGGGCGCGGGCCGTTGACGAACTGCACGCCCGTGTCGCGGTGCGCGTAGGTCACCGAGTCGCCGTCGCTGTCCACGGCATCGGCAAAGTTGGCGAGCAGGATCGGGATGACCCGGTGCTCACCGCACCCGGCCCGCTGCCTGTTCGCATCCAGCGCCTCGCCGTGCTTGGTGCAGTGCCACGCGCCATCGGTTTGCGGCGTGACATGGGCGCACGTCCTGCACCCGGCGGGCGGCACGTCCGTGCCCCAGCAGATCCCCTTGTGGTCGCACCACCGGCACACGAAGGCGTCAGCGGTTTCGCCGGCCTTTGGGGGCGGGGTGGCGGCGAAGATGATGCGGCGCGCTTTCTGGAGCAGCACATCAAGCGCCACCTGGTCGAACGCAAACCGCTCGACGTGGATCTCGTCGGTGTCCTTGCACACGAAGATGAACGCGGCGTGATCGAGTTCCATCAGCCCCATGTAGAGCTGACCCTGCGCGAAGTATTCGGGGTGCTGCTTGGCGATCCCGTGCTTGACGACCGCGCGAAACTTGTCCGCCTTCGAGGTCTTCACGTCGGCCACGTGGGGCACGGTCGGCGCCTCGGGCAGTCCGAGCACGACCATGTCGAGGTGGCCGCGCACGTGGCCGGCGAACGCCTGCACCGACCACTGCCGGCCGTCGGGCTGGCGATCCCATACCTGCACGCCGATCTGGCGCAGTTCGTCAATCACGCGGGCTTCCTCGCGGTGGCCGGTGTCGAAC
>JBFYOQ010000219.1:0-4584 GCA_041303735.1 Mycobacterium sp. | reverse complement strand
GACGAACTCGCGTTTGAGGTCCAGGCCGACGACGAAGAAGAAGAGGGCCAGTAGCCCGTCGGCGGCCCAGCCGCCCAGCGACAGGTTCAGGTGCAGGCCCAAGGCGTCGCTGCCGACACGGAGGTCGCCAAGGGCGTGGTAGGCCGACGACCACGGCGAGTTGGCCCAGATCAGAGCGATCGCGGCCGCGGCGAGCAGGAGGGCGCCGCCAACGGTCTCCTTATGCAGGATCGAGATGACCCGTCGGGTCTCCGACCAGGAACCGCGCGTGAACAGACGGGCCGGCATGTCACGAACCTACAAGCGGACCCTCAGCGGGTCAGCACGGCCACGCACTCGACGTGATGCGTCAGCGGGAAGGCGTCGAAGACCCGGATCGTCTCGACGCGGTAACCGTGCTCGCGGTAAAGACCGACGTCGCGGGCGAAGGCGGCCACCTCGCACCCGAAATGGACCACCCGCGGCACCCCGGCACCGGCCAGTGCGGCGATCACCTCGCGACCCGCCCCCGCACGCGGCGGGTCCAGCACGGCGATGTCGGCAGCTCCGGGCTGCGCGGTGCCTGACTGCGCAGCTCCTGACTGCGCAGCTCCCGACTGCGCGGTGAGGAACTGGCGAACCGACTGCGAGATCACCTGCACCTCGGTGAGATCCGACAGGGCCGCCTTCGCGGTTTCTGAGGCCGGCCGTGCGGTGTCCACCGTGAGCACCTGCCCGGTCTCACCCACTGCGTCGGCCAGTGCCGCCGCGAACAGCCCCGCCCCGCCGTAGAGATCCCACGCCCGCGCGCCGGCGCTTCCCTGCGCGGCGTCCCGCACCACGGCGCTGTAGGCGGCCGGCGCGTCGCGGTGGGATTGCCAGAAGGCGGTGACGGGCAGCCGCCACTGCCGGCCCGACACCCGCTGCACGCAGGTCCCCGGGCCCTCGAACACCGCCGCGCGTTTCCCCTTGGCGGTGACCACCACGTGGCGTGCGGCGTCGTCGTCGCGGACCACGTGCAGTTGCTCCCCGGTTCGCCAGCGCGGCCCGTCGAGGCCGGCGAGCATGCCGTCCGGCAACTGCCCGCAGTTCAGGTCGGTGACCAGCTCGCTGCTGTGATAGCGGTGGAATCCGGCGCGGCCATCGGCACCGACATCCAGCCGCACCCGGGTCCGCCAGCCGCGCGCGGCACCGGAACCGATCGGCTCGGCCACTCCCTCCCAGGTGTAATCACCAAGGCGGGCAAGCTGATTGGCCACCACCTCGGCCTTGAGCAGACGGGCAGCCCCGGGTTCGACGAACGCCAGATCGCAGCAACCCGCGCCGTCCACACCGGCCACCGGGCACAGCGGGTCGATCCGGTCCGGGGAGGCCTCCAGCACCTCGACCGCATCGGCGTGCCAGTAGGACCCCTTCTGCGCGGTGAGGCGGACCCGCACCCGCTCCCCCGGCAGCGCGTATCGCACGAACACCACGCGGCCGTCGTGGCGGGCCACACAGCTGCCACCGTTGGCGGCCGGTCCGGTGGACAGCACCAACTCGGCCGGTGCGGCGATGGTCACTCCCCGAAGCCCCGCCGCACGTCACCCGGAGCGTTCTGCTCCTCGATCTGGGTGACCCGCTCGGAGGAATTCAGCTGCCACGGGACGCTGGTCACCATGACATTGGGCATGAACAGCAGTCGGGTCTTGAGCCGCAGGGCGCTCTGATTGTGCAGCAGCCCCTCCCACCAGTGCCCCACCACGTACTCGGGGATGAACACGGTGACCACCGTGCGCGGCGCCTCCTTGGAGATCCGCGTGACGTAGTCGAGCACCGGCCCGGTGACCTCACGGTAGGGCGAGGAGACCACCTTGAGCGGGACGTTGATGTCGCTGTCCTCCCAGCTGTGGGTCAACGTGCGGGTCTCGACGTCATCGACGTTGACCGTCAGCGCCTCCAGGATGTCCGGGCGGGTGGCCCGGGCGTAGGACAGCGCACGCAGAGTCGGCAATTGCAGGTTGGAGACCAGCACCACCGCGTGGTTGCGGCTGGGCAACACGATCTGGCGCTGCTCGTCCTCGACGGGGGTCAGCTCCCGCGACACCCTGCTGTAGTGCCGGTTGATCGCCTTCATCACGACGAACAGACTGCCCATCGCCACGATGGCGATCCATGCGCCCGCGAGGAACTTGGTGACCAGCACGATGATCAGCACGGTGCCGGTGCACATCAATCCGATGGTGTTGACAACCCGGGAGCGGATCATCCGGTGGCGCTCCTGCGGATCGTCCTCGCTGCGCAGCAGCCGGGTCCAGTGGCGCACCATGCCGGTCTGACTGAGGGTGAAGGAGATGAACACTCCGACGATGTAGAGGTGGATCAGTGCGGTGACCTCGGCGTCGAAGGCGATGATGAAGGCGATGGCGGCCAGCGCCAGAAAGACGATGCCGTTGGAGAACGCCAGCCGGTCGCCGCGGGTGTGCAACTGGCGCGGCAGGAAGCGGTCCTGGGCCAGGATGGAGCCCAGCACCGGGAATCCGTTGAAGGCGGTGTTGGCCGCCAGCACAAGGATCAACGCGGTGACGCCGGTGATCAGATACAACCCCGGCGCGAAGTCGTGGAACACCGCGTCGGCGAGCTGGGCGACCAGGGTCTTCTGCTGGTAGTCGGCCGGTGCTCCGACGAGTTGTTCGGCCGGTCGTTCGGCGATCTTCACGCCGGTGTCCATCGCCAGCAGAATCATCCCGATGAACAGCGTGATGGCGATACCCCCCAGCATCGCCAGCGTGGTCGCGGCATTGCGCGATTTAGGCTTGCGGAAGGCCGGCACTCCATTGCTGATCGCCTCCACACCGGTGAGCGCCGCACACCCTGAGGAGAACGCCCGGGCGACCAGGAACACCAGCGCCACGCCGGCGATGTCGCCGTGCTCTGCCTGCAGCTCGAATCCGGCGGACTCGGCGCGGATCTCATGGCCGAGGACGTGGATCTGGAACAGTCCCCAGCCCAGCATGGCGAGCATCCCGAACATGAAGGCATAGGTCGGGAAGGCGAATGCCGTGCCGGACTCCCGGATGCCGCGCAGGTTGACCGCCGTCAGCAGCACGATCGCGGTCACCGCGAAGATCACTTTGTGCTCGGCGACGAATGGGAACGCCGAGCCGATATTGGACATCGCCGAGGCCATGGACACCGCGACCGTCAGCACGTAGTCGACCATCAGGGCGCTGGCCACCGTCAACCCCGCCTTCGGCCCGAGGTTGGTGGTGACCACCTCGTAGTCGCCGCCGCCGGAGGGGTAGGCGTGCACGTTCTGCCGGTATGAGGCCACCACCACGAGCAGCACGACCGCCACCGCAACCCCGATCCACGGCGCCATCACGTAGGCCGACAGGCCGGCAACGGAAAGCACCAGGAAGATCTCCTCGGGCGCGTAGGCCACCGAGGACATGGCGTCGGAGGCGAACACCGGCAGCGCGATGCGCTTGGGCAGCAGGGTTCGAGTCAACCGATCGCTGCGAAACGGCTGACCCAACATCAGTCGCCGCGCGGCGGTGGAAACCTTCGACACGAGAGCCAAGGGTAGGCCCTGCCCGCCGCCGACCGCCGCAGCGGTAGCGTTGCCCGGCGCAGCGGTAGCGTTGCCGCTGTAGCCCAACACGGGCGGCCGCTCGCGTAGCCGAAAGGACTTCTGTTGCGGGTTGTGGTGATGGGGTGCGGCCGGGTCGGTGCGTCTTTGGCCGACGCGCTCTCTCGGCTCGGACACGAGGTGGCGATCATCGACCGGGAGGCCGCCGCGTTCAACCGGCTGTCCCCGGAGTATTCCGGAAAGCATGTCCTGGGCATGGGTTTCGACCGGGAAGTGCTGCTGAAGGCCGGAATCGAGGGCGCTGACGCGTTCGCGGCGGTGTCGTCCGGGGATAACTCCAACATCATCTCGGCCCGGGTGGCACGGGAGACCTTCGGCGTGAAACGCGTGGTGGCCCGTATCTACGACGCCAAGCGCGCGGCGGTGTACGAGCGGCTGGGCATTCCCACCGTGGCCACCGTGCCGTGGACCACCGACCGGTTGCTCAACACCCTGATCCGCGGCGACGAGACCACCAAATGGCGTGACCCGACCGGCACCGTCGCGGTGGCCGAGGCCGACCTGCACGAGGCCTGGGTGGGCCACCGGGTGACGACCCTGGAGGACGCGACCGGCGCCCGGGTGGCGTTTCTGATCCGGTTCGGCGCCGGCGTGCTGCCCGAACGCAAGACCGTCATCCAGGCCGGCGATCAGGTCTACCTGGCGGCGGTGTCCGGGCGCACTGGTGAGGCGCTGGCGATCGCCGCCGAGGCGCCGGGGCCGGACTTCGCCGAATGATGACTCAGCGCCCGATGATGACTCAGCGCCCGATGACGATTCACCAGAGGAGACGGCAATGGTGATGAAAGTTGCAATCGCGGGCGCGGGCGCGGTCGGTCGCTCGATCGCCCGCGAACTGGTGGAGAACTCTTATGACGTCACGCTCATCGAGCGCAACGCCGGCCACTACGACGTCGACGCCATCCCCGGCGCGCACTGGTACCTCGGCGACGCGTGCGAGCTGAGCCTGCTCGAAGCGATGCACCTCGAGGAGT